>DMQW01000182.1 GCA_003455565.1 Limisphaerales bacterium | reverse complement strand
CGGCGCAGCAGCGCCGCCCTACCGGGGAAAACTGGCTTTGCAGCGAGAATGAAGTTGGCGTGGCCGTGAATTCGCTCGCCGAGACGCTCGCCGCAATTTCCAAAATCCGCGCGCGCGGGCATCACAAAATTGTCGTGAAGGAAGCGCTCGGTCTGGCGGGCAGCAATGCGATGCGCCTGTTCGAGCCGGAAATTTTGGAGACGCACCGGCGCTGGCTGGCCAATGCGTTTCAGCAAAAACGTCAGCTCGTCGTCGAACCCTGGCTGGAACGCGAACTGGATTTTTCCATTCAACTGGAAATGTCCGCGCAAGGTCTGAAGCTGTGCGGCTTCACGGGTTTGCTCAACGACGCGAAGGGGCAGTTTCAAGGCAACTTCGCCGAATCACATCATCACAAAAGGATTCCGGCGCGTGTCATCTCGCTGTTTCCCGAGGCGGCGGACACTTCCGGACGCCTGCTGCGTTTTTACGAGGAAATTTTTGCGCGGCTGGAAGCGGAACTGCGCGCGGTGAATTTCGTCGGGCCAGTCGGCATTGATGCTTTTGTTTACCGCGACGCTTCCGGCGTAACGCGGCTCAAGCCCGTCGTGGAGATCAATCCGCGCTACACGATGGGCCGTGTGCTGGTGGAATTGATGAAACAAACCGCGCAGGGAAGCTGCGGCACCTTCCGCCTCATCAACCACCCGGCGTTGCGCGCGGAAGGTTTTGAAAATTTCCACGGCTACGCGCGTTCGCTGGCGGAAAAATTTCCGTTGCAGCTCGAAGGCGAACCTTTTTCCAAAATCCGCGCCGGCGCGCTCTGCCTGAACGACCCGGTGCCGGCGCAGGTTTGCCTCGCCGTTTTTCAAGTCGGCCGGATGCCGGACGCGCTCACGCCTCAAGCTTCGCGTCCAGCGTGGTGTTCGCCTTGAGCAGGCGCGAAATCGGGCAAGCAGCCTTCGCTCCGTTTGCGATGGCGGTAAATTTTGCCTGATCAATGCCGGGGATTTTCGCCGTCAGGTCCAAGTGCGATTCCGTGACCGTGAAACCCGCCTTGCCGAGTTCATAACCGCCGAACGCGACGAGATGCGCCGCCAGCGAGAGCATCAACTCAACGCGGCGTTTTCGCCGCCTTCCCGATGTCGTAAATGAAAATTCCGTGGCCGACGCCCGCCGCATCCTTGGACACCGCCATTTGGAACGCGATGAATTTTCCATCGTCGCTCACGACCGGGTTCGACGCTTTGTAGCCGGGATAATCACTGAAAAAAGTCAGCCGCTCGTATTGGCCGCTCCCGTCGAGCTTGAGTTTCCACAAATCCACATGGTTCGGGCCTTGATGATTTTGCTTGTCGCACTCGACGAGGGTGAATTGTCCATCGGGATAAATGCCTTCCGGCTCGTCGTATTGGCCGGGCGAATTTGAGTAGTCCACGACTTTTTTCGTTTCAAGATTCACGCCGCAAACGTCCGTGCCTTGATAACCGTAGGCGCTGAAGGTCAATTCCTTTTCCTCCGGCGGACGAAAATTCTGCGTCTCCAATGTGCATTTGAACGGAAGATTTGTGCTGCTGATGATGAGTTTTTGACTGGCGAGTTTCGGTTTGCCGTCCGCGTAAATAATGTCCGCCTCCTGCATCCGCGAGCTGCCGGCGGGCATTTCGGCGGGATATTCGGCGGCGACGTGCGTCCACGCGATGTGCATCCGGCTGCGCGAAACCGCCGGGCCTTCGCTGCATTTCGTGCCGAGCGGCACGGCGGGTTTCGTCAGACTTTTATCGAGCACGTAAAGAAAACATTCCCCGCGCGCCTCGCCAATTTTTTTTGGGTCGAACGATTCCGGGCCGGAAAGCAAAATATCGCCATTCGTCAAATAAAGCGCGCGGGTGTAGCCGTGCTGCGGATAATGCGCCGTCAGGTTGCGGATGGTTTTTGTGGCGAGATCAATTTCCATCGCGTCGCCAAAAGTTTTTGAGAGGAACAAAATTTTCCTGCCATCGGGCGACCAGTCCGCGCGCTCGCCAAACCAAGCCGCTTGCGTGATGTGCGGAGGCAAATGGTCGGTGGGAGTTTCACCGGCCATCGGTTCGGCAATCGTTGTGGAAAACGCAATCGCAGAAACAGCCAGCGCCGCGAAGAAAAGACGCTTGGAATTCATGCGGAGAGAATGTCAAAAACTACAACGGACGCAAGTGAAGACCCGGTCAGTAATTCGGAAGAATTTCGATTCCGTTGATTTCAGGATTTTCGATTTTTGGCGTGAAAGAAATGTCCAGCCTGCCGTCGGTGACTTCGACGCTGACGGTTTCAATGTAAGCGCGTTGCCCGCCGCCAGCCTTGACCCACACGTCAAAGTCGTTGAACTCATGGCCTTCGACGTTGAATGAAAAAACCCGTTCGCCCGGCGCGGTGATTCCATCGAACGTTTCCGCAAAATGAAGTTTCACGACATATTTGCCATTGGGAACGGGATACGAAAACGAAGTCATGCTGTAGCGTTCGCTCTGATAAATGGCCGGACTTTTCGTGTTGGCGATTTGCACGTCGGGGCGCTCGCTCGTCTCTCCGTCCACAAAACCCTGATCGGCCAGCCAGACATTGCCTTCGGAATCCGTGATCGAAGTCGAAAGACCGGCCTTGATGCGAACCGGCGGCGGCACGGTCGCGGGCGTGGATGGCCTGGCAGGCGCGGGTGCGGCGGCGGAAGTTGTCGTCGCGACGGACGGCTGGGCGGTTGAAGATGCAGCTGTCGCGCTCATCTTTTTGTCGCAGCACTGCGATTGGCAGCCGGTGAACAAAAATAAAGCTGACGTGGCAACGATGACGAGCGAGAGATGCTTGAGATTCATCCCGTGAGAATGTCAAAACCTGCAACCGGCGCAAGCGTGAAATATCCGTGGCAAGCGGATGGAATGAGACATCGCAATTTTCTTCAAAACAGTCGCGCGCTCACGCCTCCAGCTTCGCGTCAAGTGTGACCTTCGCATTCAACAAACGCGAAATCGGACAACCGGCCTTCGCGCCGTTCGCGATGGCGATGAATTTCACCTGATCAATGCCGGGGATTTTCGCCGTCATGTCCAAATGCGATTCCGTGACCGTGAAACCGGCATTGGTCTTGTCCAACGTGATGGTCGCCGTGGTGTGGATGGCTGCGGGCGTGAAGCCGGCTTTGCCGAGTTCCGCCGCGAACGCCATCGAGAAACAGCCCGCGTGCGCCGCCGCGATCAATTCCTCTGGATTCGTGCCGCCGCCGTTTTCGAAGCGCGTGCTGAACGAGTATTGCGCCTCCTTGAGTCCACCGCTCTCGGTGGAGATGCTGCCCTTGCCGTCCTTCAAACCGTTCTGCCAGACTGCCGATGCTTTACGTTTCATAAATTTCCTTTCAATGGCCGGAACGTGAATTCGCTCCAACACCGGAGAAACTAACGCCGGTTCGCGGCAATCTCAAGTGCGGCCACGCGCATTTGAAACCTTCGTTGGGGAGTTTATTCAGCTTCGTCAGCATGGCGTTTGGCAAAGGTCAGGGTTTGTGCAGACGGAAGAACCGGACACCGTTGGTCAGGGATGTCTGGTAGTAAACCTGGCCGTTGTTCGTGGAAAAGTTTGGGGTGACGACCGTCCAGCCGTTGGCGGCGAGCAAGTTGGTGTTGGATTCCAGGTTGAACGTGATGGCGGTGCCCGGCCAGGAGACGACAGCATTGGCGTTGGAAACGGTGATGGAGAGCACGGGGTTGGCGGTCAGTATTTCGCTGATCTGCGTGGACCAGATACCCACATCGAAGCCGGAGGAGGAATCCACGCCGGACGGATACATCTGGATGATCCAGAAACGATTCGGGTCAGTTGGATCAACGGAGGTGGCGCTGTAATCGCCCCAGCGGCTGTCCGTCACAGGGTCGTCCAGAAGCTGGGCCAGGAGCTCATTGGCGTCGTGGTAGCTGACGACGCCCGCCTGGAGCAGCACCGGGCTGCCGAACGTGGTCACACCGTTAACGGTCGCACCGACGATCGCGAAACAACTGACAAAGGTGTTGATGCTGGAACCGTTGTAGCCAATGACGACGGTGCCGCCGGCGTTCGCGGCAATCGAAGGGAAGAATAAATCCAGATCGGAGTCGGCGATGGTGCCGGATTCCAGCAACGCGTGCGTGGCGGCGTTGATTCGATACCAGCGGATGGCGATGCGGCCATTCACTTCCGTGTTGTGAACGGCATAAAGCACCCCGCCGATGGCATAAACTTTTGCGCTGATCCGGCCGTCGTTGACTTGAAGCGTGGTGGAGCCGTCCGGCTGCACCGGATTGAAAAGCGGGTAGCCCAAATCGGAATTGAACGGCACGACATACGGGCTGACGTTGATGCTGGTGGGCGCGGTGAGCGTGGCGCCGGGGCTGGCGGCATTCTGCACGGCGAAACTCACGACGTTCGAATGCGGGTCGCTGTCATTGCCAATGTCGCCCATGGCCAGCACGCTGCCGGTGCTGCTGCCGTCGAAGCAGATCGCCGGTTGCAGGACCTGGCCGCGATTGGTGTAGGACATGACGCCAAACCAAGTGCGATTGGCGATGGTCGGGGTGGCGGCGAGCAAATCCGCTTTGGGAATCGAAACCAGCCCCGGACCGACATTCGTTTGAGCGTGAATAAAATCGCCGGAAATATAGACGCCATTCGCATCCACCCCCAGCGTCGGAAAGTCGGCAAACCTGCCCGTGCTCGGATCGGCTCGAAACCGAAAGCCTTGCCACGGACCGGTCGGATCGGACGTGGCCGAGACCGCGAGCAGGAAGTTATTCGCCGCCCGGGTGGGGTCAGTGACAGTGGCATTGAAATCCACCTGCGAGGCAAACCACCGCTGGGAGGTGGGATCGTAAATAACGCGCGGATCGGTGACCGCTGAAGCCGACGAAATGGTCAACCCGGTCTCGGTCCAGAAGTCCACGTCGGTGATCCGCACCGCATCCTGGACGTTGGTCTTGTTGTAGAACGCCACGGTGCCATTGATGAATTCCACAAAATGGCTGGGACCAATTGCGCCGTTGGCATCCGGCGGCAGGGCCTGGGAAATGTCGCCATAAGTGCTGCCAGTGAAATTTTGGCCAATGGCCACCACCACTTGAGCGTGCATAGACACGCTTGTGAGCCATACCAGCAGGCCGCTGGCAAAAGAAAACATCCGTGACCGAAGCACGCTTCTGAATTGGTTCATCGCCGCACAAACTAACTTGCCAATCCTTGTTTGTCGAACCGTCTGATTACGTCGGTCAGGGGTGTTTGAAACCTTCACCCGGCAATTTTTTGTCGCGTCAATGCCGGGTTTGCTGCCGCGGTTCATTTGTCCACAGGTTTTACCGCAAGTCGCTGCTCCAACCAAGCGCCAATGCATTCCGCCCACAGTTCGCCGTGACGTTGCAGGCCGCGAGGATTGAAATGGATGCCGCGTCCGTTCTTCTCCCGAAATTCCATCCCCAGCGCGTCGGTGTCCGGTCCGGCCAGCGCCAGGCCATCGGTCACGAGGGATTTTTGCGCGGCGCGGAGTTCCGGCGTGCCGGGATCTTCGGGCGTGTGATAACTCACCTGCGCCACAAACCACGGCACGCGCCAGCCCGCCGCCGCGCGCGAGGTCTCGATGACGCGCTGAAGATACCGGCGATATTGCGCGGGCGTGATTTCGCGATCGGGCGGCTGGTGACTGTCGGACTCGCCCTGATGCCAGAGCAGCGCGCGAAAACCGTTCGTGCCGAATGGCTGCTCTGCTCCGCTGATGCGGTCGAAGAGTGTGCCGGCGCTGACCCACATATTTGAACCAACCAAAATGGTGTTCCTGCCGGTGGTCGGTGGAGCGGCCATGGCGTCGCCTTTGGGCAACCACTCGCGCACGCTCGTTGAACCGATCGCGAGCGGCACGAGGCCGATGGGGACTTTGAAGCGTTCGGCCATCGCGTCGCCGAACGCGGGCAGAAAACTTCCGCCCTTGCCGGACGCGCCGGGTTCCGGATCGGCGGCGGGCTGCCAGCGTCCGTTGCCGAACGCGACGACACGATTGCTCCTGGGTTGTTGCCGGCCTTCGCCGTGGTTTGCCGCATTGGATTGTCCGGCGACGAGAAAAATTTCACCGACGCCGACGTGTTCGACGACGGCTTCGGCCACGTTCGTTCCGCCGCCAATCAATCGCATTTCGAGCCGATACCATCCGCCTGCGGGCGCGGCGATTTCGGTGCGAAAACGGCGGACGCGATTGTCGAATGGCAACGGCTGCCAGTCGCCGGACAGTTCGCCGTCAACGGATTTTCCGACGAGGCGGGCTTCCAACTTGTCGAGGTTCGTGAGCGTGCCGCGCAGGGTCGTTTCCAAAAAACATTCGATGACGACTTTGCCGCCAGTCTGGGTTTGTCTTTGAAAAACCTGAAAGTTGAGCGGCGAGGCCAGATTGAGCTTCACCATTTCGTTCGTCTGCGCGCGGGCAAGACAGGCGAAGGAAACGGCGAGCAGAACAAGCAGCGTTCTCATGAAATTATTTTCCGCGCATGAGTTGTTCGACTTTCGCTTTCACCGCTTCATCCATTTTAATCAGCGGCGGCCACGCGCGTTTGAAACCTTCGCCGGGAATTTTCCTCGTCGCGTCAATGCCGAGCTTGCTGCCGCTGGCTGTTTTCATTTTTTCACCAGCGGGTTGCGGGTCTTGAGTTGGGGGAACATGGAGAAATCGCGGTCGGCCGTCCAGAGTTCGCGCACGCCATGATGCAGGCATAGCGCGGCAATGCGCGCATCGTGGATGCGGCCGCCCTGCACTTTGGCGGGCGCGGCGACTTTGCGAAGCACTTCAAAGTAGCCCGGACCTTCGGACAGCCAATGGAAGCCTGCGGAGTTGGCAAAGTCAGCCAGAACGTCCAGCGCTTCGTCAACCGGCGTCGGTTTTTCAAACACTCTCGGATGCGTGACCACGGAAATAAATTCATGGGCGCAGGGATAAGGAATCGCCCATTGTTCGCGCCCTTCGACAAACGGACGAAGCAAAGCCACGGCGTCGTCGTGAATCTCCTTGTATTCTTCGCGGTGGGCGTAGACCAGGATGTTGGTGTCCACGGCTACCATGGAAAACGAGGGGGATAAATGAATTCATCACGCAGACGTTCCCAACTCATCTTGGAAATGTCCCCGGTCACGAAACCGCCGCCACGCGTGATCGGCTTCCATTTTCGCTTTTGAGGAAGGGACTGTTTCTCTTTGAGCACAATCCGTAATCCCTGTTCGGTCAACGAACGGAAAGTAGTTTTCTCTTTTCGCGCGACGCGTTGGACGCGTTCAAAAAGGACGTCGGCAATTTCGATGGTCGTCTTCATAATATGGCCACCCATATTCGCATGGCTGGCCACCCATATCAAGCGGCATTCCCGAACAGGGAATTGATTTTCTTCCGCACAGCTTCGTCCATTTTGATCAGCGGCGGCCACGCGCGTTTGAAACCTTCGCCGGGAATTTTCTTCGTCGCGTCAATGCCCAGCTTGCTGCCGCTGGCGATTTCGCTCGTCGCGTGGTCGAGCACGTCGGACGGGCCTTTGGTGAAGATGCTGTCGCGCTGCGGGTCGGTGTTGGCCGTGAGATGGAACAGCACTTCGCTCGTGTTGTGGACGTTCACGCCGGCGTCCACCACCACGATGTATTTCGTGAACATCATCTGCCCCATGCCCCAGAGTCCGTGCATGATCTTGTAGGCCTGCATCGGGTAGGTTTTTTTGATGCTGACGAACACGAGGTTGTGGAACACACCTTCCGCCGGCAGCGCGATGTTCACGATCTTGGGGAAATTCATCTTGAAGATCGGCAGGAACAATTTCACGCTCGCGCCGCCGATGTAAAAATCCTCCATCGGCGGAAGGCCCACAATCGTCGCCGGATAAACCCACAAGCAAGAAAGTCGAAACCTCGTCCGAAGCTCGGTGGGGTTGCGCCGAGATGACAAACGAAGAATCTCGCGCTATGAATATGATGAAAGCCATGACAGCAGTCTCAGTCAAAGTCCGCCGCCAATACGACACCACCTTCAAACGGGAGGCGGTCGCCCACTGGCTGGCCAGCGGCAAGTCCGCGGAAGTCGTGGCTCACGAACTGGGCTTGAGCCCCGGTCGGCTGTTTGCCTGGCACAGCCTCCTGGGCCCGCCCGTCCGGGAGGTGAGGGCGGCGGCTGGGTTCAGGGCCTACGAGGCAACAACATACATGTTCAGCATCATACGGGGTAGTTTGTCCATTGCAGATATCGAAACGCACCTCCTAAAACCTATCGAACGTTCGGAACTTGCCAAACTTCACCAAGCCGCACTTGATGAAGCGCCTTATCTGAGGAGAAGAGCGCAAGCGGTAATTTTCTATCGGTCTGGCATTAGTCTGGAGGCAATCATGCGTGTTCTGATATTGAGCAGAAACGCCCTGAAAAGATATGTCCGAAGCTTCGACGCCGGAGGGGTAGATGGACTTTTGGAACGAAGACATTGGAAACGTGGCACGAAAGCGGAGAATCCTAAACTGCGAGAATTAGTGCTTTCCGTAATCCACTCTCCTCCCTCGAGGTTTGGATTCAACAGAACCTCGTGGACCATAAAACTGATGAAAGGCGCCTTGCAGGCAAAGGGATATTTGATCGGTAGGAATGTCATTTCAAGAATCATCAAGGCAGAGGGATACGGATTCTGGAAGGCAAAAGTGTGCCTGACGAGCAACGACCCTGACTACGAACAGAAAGTGAAAAAAATCACTGGAATTCTAGCGAAATTGAAAGCTGACGAGAAATTCTTCTCCATTGATGAGTTCGGTCCCTTTGCTGTGAAGATGCAAGGAGGAAGAAGTTACATGAAGGCAGGTCAGGTGAGAGTCGTCCCGCAGTTCCAGAAGAGCAAGGGTGTCCTGATCCTGACTGCCGCGTTGGAATTGTCCGAAAACCAGGTCACCCATTTCTACTCGGCACACAAAAACACTGACGAAATGGTCAAGCTTTTGGATCTCCTGCTGGAGAAGTATGCAGACCAGTCGCGGATCTACCTTTCGTGGGACGCTGCATCTTGGCACGCGTCCAAGAGGTTTTACGCACGTGTCAAAGAGATCAATTCCTCAAAATACCGGGCGGTCCACAAATGTCCGCGCGTGAAGTTAGCGCCTCTACCTTCCCGCGCACAATTTCTGAATGTCATTGAGTCAGTTTTTAGCGGTATGGCACAATCGGTCATCCACAACAGCGATTACCAATCAGTCGCCGAGGCCATTGCTGCGATTGACCGGCATTTTGCGGAGCGCAACCAAGAGTTTAAAGACAGCCCAAAGAGGGCAGGCGGAAAAATCTGAGGCGATGAGATTGTTGTGCCAAAGTTCAGCGAGGCAAACAACTGCAAGAATCAACGCTATATGAACGCGAGGTGATGAGCCAGACGGTTACGAACCAAAAAGTTTTTCCACCTTCGCTTTCACCGCTGCATCCATCTTGATGAGCGGCGGCCAGGCGCGTTTGAAGCCTTCACCGGGAATTTTCTTCGTCGCGTCAATGCCCAGCTTGCTGCCAATGGCCATTTCCGAAGTGGCATGATCCAAAACGTCAGATGGACCTTTCGTAAAAATGGAATCGCGCTGCGGGTCGGTGTTGGCCGTGAGATGGAA
>DMQW01000326.1:5289-21243 GCA_003455565.1 Limisphaerales bacterium | reverse complement strand
TCGGTGGACGACGGCATCATCATCAAGTGCCTCAAGAAAGATCCGGCCAAGAACGAAGAGGAAGCGCTGAAGGACATTTACCGTCGCCTGCGCCCTGGCGATCCGCCCACGGCGGCGAATTCGCGCGCATTGCTTCTGCGTTTGTTCTTCGACGAAAAACGCTATGACCTCGGTCGCGTTGGCCGCTACAAGATCAATCAGAAATTGGGCATGAAGGCGGAAGGCCGCATTTTGACCAAAAACGATCTGGTGGCCGCGACGAAATATCTTTTAAAGCTCAAGAAAGGCGAAGGCTCGCTTGACGACATTGATCATCTGGGCAGCCGCCGCATCCGCACCGTTGGTGAATTGCTCGCCAACCAGTGCCGCGTCGGCCTCTCGCGCACCGAACGTCTCGTCAAGGAACGCATGACGTTGTTCGATCAGACGGTCGAGGCGATGACGCCGCAGAAGCTCATCAATCCGAAAGCGCTTTCGGCGGTCATCCGCGATTTCTTTGGCCGCAGCCAGTTGTCGCAGTTCATGGATCAGATTAATCCGCTCGCGGAACTCACGCACAAACGCCGCTTGTCGGCGCTCGGGCCGGGGGGCTTGAGCCGTGATCGCGCGGGCTTTGAAGTCCGCGACGTGCATCCGTCGCACTATGGCCGTATTTGTCCGATTGAAACGCCGGAAGGCCCGAACATCGGCCTCATCGCGTCGCTCGCGACGTTTGCGCGCATCAATGAATTTGGTTTCCTCGAAACGCCTTACCGCAAGGTCAAGGATGGTCGCGTGACAACTGAAGTTGAGTATCTCACCGCCGACCGTGAAGAACAGTTCACTGTCGCGCAGGCGAACTCGATGATGGATGAAAAAGGTCATTTCACCACCGACCGGGTCGTTTGCCGCCAGCGTGGCGAATTCGTGGACGTGGAACCGAACGCCGTGCATTACATGGACGTTTCGCCGAAGCAGCTCGTCTCGATTGCGGCATCGCTGATTCCGTTCCTCGAACACGATGACGCGAACCGCGCGTTGATGGGTTCCAACATGCAACGCCAGGCGGTGCCGTTGCTCGTCACTGAAGCGCCGCTCGTCGCGACCGGTATGGAATACCGCGTCGCCCCCGACTCGCGGGCGGTTTTGGTTTCTGATGAAGCGGGCAAGGTTGCTTCCGTCACCGGCAATCAGATCATCGTCACCGAAAGCGGTCATCTGCCGGAGACGAAAAAGAAAATCAAACACGACCCGGCGAACGGCGTTCATGTTTATCCGGTGCGCAAATTCATGCGTTCCAATGCGGCGACCTGCATCAACCAGAAAATCCTGGTGAAGAAGGGCGACTCGATCAAAAAAGGTCAGATCCTGGCCGACGGTCCCTGCACGCAGGACGGCGAACTGGCGCTTGGCCGCAACTCGCTCGTCGCGTTCATGCCGTGGAACGGTTACAACTTCGAAGACGCGATCCTGATCTCCGAGTCGGTCGTCCGCGAGGACAAGTACACCTCGATCCACATCGAGGAGTACGAGATCGANNCGCAACTCGCTCGTCGCGTTCATGCCGTGGAATGGTTACAACTTCGAGGACGCGATCCTTATCAGCGAGAAAATCGTGAAAGACGACATCTTCACTTCGATTCACATTGATGAATTTGAAGTGGCGGCGCGCGACACGAAGCTCGGACCGGAAGAAATCACGCGCGACATCCCGAACCTCGGCGATGAAGCGTTGAAGAACCTCGGACCGGACGGCGTCATCCGCATCGGCGCGGAAGTGAAGCCGGGCGACATTCTCGTCGGCAAAATCACGCCGAAATCCGAAACCGAACTTGCGCCGGAAGAACGTTTGCTTCGCGCCATCTTTGGTGAGAAGGCGGCGGACGTGAAAGACACTTCACTGAAAGTTCCGTCGGGAACCTACGGCATCGTGATGGACGTGAAAGTTTCCGCGAAGAAGGAAGCCGACCATGTGGTCCGTTCCACTTCGAGCGAGGAAAAACGCCACGCGAAGCAAATTGAGGAAGATCACAAGAAGAAGACCGGCGAATTGCAGGACCAGTTGACGGAAGCGTTGAGCAACATTCTGCTCGGCGAAAAAATTCCGCTCGACGTGGTCAATAGCGAGACCGGCGAGATCATCATTCCCGCGAACCGCAAGATCACCAAAACCTTGTTGCGCAAGCTCGCGACGGTTTATGACCGCATTGAAATTGATCCGTCGCCGATCCGCAACAAGATCAGCGAAATCATCGGCCAGTTCAAAAAACGCTTCGACGATTTGCAGATGCAATACGACGAGGAAATGGAACGTGCCGAGTCGGGCGAAGGCGTGGAAGCCGGCATCGTCAAGTCGGTGAAAGTCTATATCGCGTCGAAACGGAAACTCTCCGTCGGTGACAAAATGGCCGGTCGTCACGGCAACAAAGGTGTCGTGGCGCGCATCGTGCCGGAAGAAGACATGCCGTTCCTCGCGGACGGAACGCCGGTGGAAATCGTATTGAATCCGCTGGGCGTGCCGAGCCGTATGAACGTCGGCCAGGTTCTTGAAACGCACTTGGGCTGGGCGGCGAAATTGCTCGGCTTGAAGTTCGCGACGCCGGTGTTTGACGGCATGAAGGAAAAGGATATTCGCGGTTATTTGAAACAGGCCGGTCTGCCCGAACACGCCAAGACGCATCTTTACGACGGACGCACCGGCGAGCAGTTCGACCAGGAAATTGTCGTCGGCTACATTTACATGATGAAGCTCGGCCATTTGGTTGCGGACAAGATTCACGCGCGTGCCGTTGGTCCGTATTCGCTCGTCACCCAGCAACCGCTGGGCGGCAAGGCGCAATACGGCGGCCAGCGCTTCGGCGAAATGGAAGTGTGGGCGATGGAAGCCTACGGCGCGGCTTACACGCTGCAAGAATTGCTCACGGTCAAGTCCGACGACGTGCAAGGCCGCACGCGGATTTACGAAGCCATTGTCAAGGGCGACAACGCGCTGGAAGCGGGCATCCCGGAATCGTTCAACGTGCTCGTCAAGGAAATGCAGTCGCTCGGTCTCGATGTCAAAGTCGGTTATTCAAATCCGCTTGAACACACGGGCGACAATGCCTCTGCCAACGCCGTTGCCGCGCTCGCGACGACGGAATCCTGAAACTGAAATTTGCTGAAATAAAATCGTATGACTAGCTCCAAAGAAAACGCCCGTGAAATCCTGGGCTTGGACAAGGTTAATCAGGTTGATTATGTCGGCATCACCCTCGCCTCGCCGGAGGCAATCCGCTCGTGGAGCAAGGGTGAGGTCAAGAATCCTGAAACCATCAATTACCGCACGTTCAAGCCGGAAAAGGGCGGCCTTTTCTGCGAACGCATTTTCGGTCCGGTCAAGGACTGGGAATGTTCCTGCGGCAAGTATAAACGCATCAAGCATCGCGGCATCGTCTGCGACCGTTGCGGCGTGGAAGTGACCTTGTCCCGCGTCCGCCGGGAACGCATGGGCCACATCGAACTTGCCGTGCCGACGTGCCATATCTGGTTCTTCAAGTGCATGCCCTCGCGCATCGGCCTGGCGCTGGACATGACGGCGCGCCATTTGGAACGCGTGATTTATTACGAGGATTACCTCGTGATTGATCCGGGCAGCACGCCGCTCAAGCAGCATCAATTGCTCACGGAAAATGAATGCCGCGAAGCGCGTGAAACTTACGGTGCCGAGGCGTTCGTCGCCAAGATGGGCGCGGAAGCTGTGCGCGAAGCCATGACGCACGTGGATCTGGTCAAGCAGGCGGAAGAACTGGCCGTGGCGATGACCGAGACCAAGAGCAAACAGATCCGCAAGAAACTCGGCAAGCGCATCAAGCTGCTGCAAGGTTTGCATTCGTCCAAGAGCCGTCCGGAATGGATGATCCTCACGGTGCTGCCGGTGATTCCGCCGGATTTGCGCCCGCTGGTTCCGCTCGAAGGCGGACGTTTTGCGACGTCCGATTTGAACGATCTTTACCGCCGCGTCATCAACCGGAACAACCGTCTCAAGACATTGCTCCAGCTCAAGACGCCGGAAGTCATCATCCGCAACGAGAAGCGCATGTTGCAGGAAGCCGTGGACGCGTTGTTCGACAACGGTCGTCATGGTCGTCCGGTCACCGGCGCAGGCAACCGCTCGCTGAAATCTTTGAGCGACATGCTCAAGGGCAAGGGTGGACGCTTCCGTCAGAACTTGCTCGGCAAGCGCGTGGATTATTCCGGCCGCTCGGTCATCGTCATTGGGCCGGAACTCAAGCTGCATCAATGCGGTTTGCCGAAGAAGATGGCGCTCGTTTTGTTCGAGCCGTTCATCATCCGCCGTTTGAAAGAACTCGGCTACGTTCACACCGTTCGCAGCGCGAAGAAAATGATCGAGCGCCAGACGAAAGAAGTCTGGGACGTTCTCGAAGAAGTGACGAAGGGGCATCCGGTGCTGCTCAACCGCGCGCCGACGTTGCATCGTTTGTCCGTTCAGGCGTTCGAGCCGATGCTGATTGAAGGCGAAGCCATTCGCATTCATCCGCTGGTTTGCACCGCCTACAACGCGGACTTCGACGGCGACCAAATGGCCGTTCACGTTCCGTTGTCCGTCGAGGCGCAGTTGGAATGTCGTTTATTGATGATGGCCACGAACAACATTTTCAGTCCGTCATCCGGCAAACCAATCATCACGCCGACGCAGGACATCACGCTTGGTTGTTATTACGTCACCGCTGAACCGCGCAAGGCGGCGCCGGCGGACTCGCGCGAACTGCCGTTGTTTGGCTCGAAGGAAGAAGTCATTTTTGCCTACAGCGACAATGGCGTGAAAACGCACGATCGCATCCGTCTGGCGAATCCTGATTTCGGCAAGAAAACCGCTTTTGGCAACGCCGACAAGAAGGTCATTGAAACGACGGTGGGCCGCGTGTTGTTCAGCGAAATCTGGCCGAATGAACTCGGATTCCACAACAAGCCGGTCAAAAAATCCGACCTCGGTGATTTGATCTGGAAATGTTACAAGTTTGCCGGTCACGAAAAGACGGTCGTGATGCTCGACAAGCTGAAAGAAATCGGCTTCCGCGAAGCGACGAAATCCGGCGTGTCCATCGGCATTGACGACATGATCGTTCCGAAGGAACGCGACGAGCAGATTGAGAACGCGCACAAGCAGATCAAGGAAGTTGAGAAGCAATACCGCAAGGGTGTCATCACGTCCGGCGAACGCTACAACAAGATCGTTGACGTCTGGACGCATTGCACCGACCAGATTTCCAGCGTGATGTTCAAGACGCTCGAACAAAACCAGGGCAAGAAGGAATACAATCCAGTTTACTTGATGGTGGATTCCGGCGCGCGCGGCAACAAGCAGCAGGTGCGTCAGCTCGCCGGTTTGCGCGGCCTCATGGCCAAGCCGAGCGGCGAAATCATCGAGAAGCCGATTTTGGCGAACTTCCGCGAAGGTCTGTCGGTGTTGGAATACTTTATTTCCACCCACGGTGCGCGCAAAGGTCTGGCCGACACCGCGCTCAAGACCGCCGACTCCGGTTACATGACGCGCAAGCTCGTGGACGTGTCGCAGGATGTCATCATCCAGGAACAGGATTGCGGCACGACCAACGGCATCTGGGTTTCCGCCGTGTTCGAAGGCGAAGACGAAGTGGTCAAGCTGGCCGACCGTTTGGTGGGTCGCTTCGCTTGCGACGACATCGTGAACCCGACCAGCCCGAAGGAATTCTTGATTCACGCCAATGAAGAAATTGACGAGATCAAGGCCAAGGCGATTGACACTGCGGGCGTTGACCGTGTTCGCATCCGCTCGGTGCTGACCTGCGAAAGCAAGCATGGCATTTGTATGCACTGCTACGGCCGCAACCTGGCGACCGGCTCACTGGTAAAACTCGGCGAAGCGGTCGGCATCATCGCCGCGCAGTCCATCGGCGAACCCGGCACGCAGCTCACGATGCGCACGTTCCACACTGGCGGTGTGGCGGCGGGCGTGTTCAAGCAGCCGCAGATCAAGGCCAAGCACGACGGCCGCATTCGTTACAACGAATTGCGCTCGGTCGAACTCGAGGACGGCAACAACATTGTTCTGAACAAGAACGGTTCCATCTCGATTCTCAATGAAGATGGTCACGAATTGGAAAGCCATACCATTGTCATCGGCGCAGTCATCTCCGCGAAAGACGGCGCGAAGGTCAAGAAGGGCGACACGTTCGTCCAATGGGATCCGCACAATGTGCCGATTCTTTCCGAGAAGGCCGGCAAAGTTAAATTCCATGACATCATCGAAGGGGTGACGATGAAACGGGAAATGGACGAAGCCACCGGCGAAGAATCCATGGTCATCATTGACCACAAGGAAGATTTGCATCCGCAGATCATCATGAGCGACGGCAAGGGTGAAGTCGTGGCGAACTATCCGATTCCTTCCGGCGCCCACATCGTCGTGAACGAAGGCGACAAGATTGTTCCCGGCACGCTCATCGCCAAGACGCCGCGTAAACAGGCCAAGACCCGCGACATCACCGGCGGTCTGCCGCGGGTGGCGGAATTGTTTGAAGCGCGCCGTCCGAAAGACGCGTCGGAAATCTCCAAGATTGACGGCATCGTTGACTTCGGACCAAGCGTTCGCGGCAAACGCTGCGTTCTCATCAAGGACGTGCAAACCGGCTTGGAAGTGGAACACCTCATTCCGATCGGCAAACACGTCATCGTCTTCAAGGGCGACCTGGTCAAGAAAGGCCAGCAGTTCACCGAAGGCCCGATGGATCCGCACGAAATTCTCGACGTCTGCGGACCGCAGGAATTGCAGGAACACTTGGTCAACGAAGTGCAGGAAGTTTATCGTCTCCAAGGTGTGACGATCAACGACAAGCACATCGAGATCATTGTGCGCCAGATGCTCCGCAAGATTCGCGTCACCGAAGCCGGCGACACCCAGTTCCTCTGGGGCGAACAGGTTGACAAGCTGGAGTTCGAGGCTGAAAACGAGGCGGTCGAGAAGAAGGGTGGCAAGCCCGCCGAAGCCTCACCGGTGTTGCTCGGCATCACCAAGGCTTCGCTCGAAACCGACAGCTTCTTGAGCGCGGCGTCGTTCCAAGACACGACCCGCGTCCTCACCGAGGCCGCGACGCGTTCCAAGATTGACAGTCTGCGCGGCTTCAAGGAAAACGTCATCATGGGTCACATCATTCCGGCGGGCACGGGCTTTGACCGTTATCGCAAAGTCACGCTCAAGCCGCTGGTGAAAGTGCCGGATGAACCCGAGCCGGAAGAAAACGCCGAGGCGGAGGAATCCGAAAATCCGCTGCTGGCCTGAAGCAAAAAACAATCACACCGGGCGTCCGATCAAAAGTCGGATGCCCGTTTTGTTTTTAGCGCCGACGATTTTTTAATGGTGGGAAATCCACTTTGCTGGCCAGATAAATTTCCACTTGCGCGGGGCAGGTCGGCTGTTACGATTCGGTCACAATTCGTCCGCCGGACTGCGGCAGATTTTCCTTTTTTAACCAGAAATCATTTCAGCAATTATTTTTACCTGTGAAAGTTTTTAGCGGAACTGCCAATGAGTCTCTGGCCCGCGCCATCGGCAAATACATTGGCATCGAACTCGGCCAGATTACCATCACGCCGTTCCCGGACGGCGAGACGTTTGTGAAGATCGAGGAGAATGTGCGCGGCGAAGATATTTTCATCATCCAGCCGACCTCGCCGCCGACAAATCATAATCTGATGGAGTTGTTCATCATCATTGATGCATTGCGTCGGGCGAGCGCGATGCGCATCACGGCGGTGCTGCCGTTTTACGGTTACGCGCGCCAGGACCGCAAAGACCAGCCGCGCGTTCCGATCACGGCGAAGCTCGTGGCGAACCTGCTGGTGGCGTCCGGCGTGAACCGCATTCTCGCGATGGATTTGCACGCGCAGCAGATTCAAGGATTTTTTGACATCCCGGTGGATCATCTTTACGCCGCGCCGGTGATGTATGATTATCTGAAGAAAAAAAATCTGACGAACCTCGTGGTGGTCAGCCCGGACGCGGGCGGCATCAAAATGGCGCACGCCTATTCGCAGACGCTGGAGACAGAACTGGCGATTGTCGCCAAACGCCGCAAGAGCGCGACGGAAGTGGAGAGCATGGCGGTCATCGGCGAGATCGAAGGGAAAAATGTTTTGCTCGTGGACGACCTGACCGAGACGGCGGGCACGCTGATTTCGGCGGCGGCGGTGTTGAAAACCAAAGGCGCCAGGCAGATTCTGGCCTGTGTTTCGCACGCGATTTTGAACGACACCGGCATCGAAAGATTGCGCAATTCCGTGATTGACGAATTGATTACGACTGATACAGTCCAACGCCCTGCGATTGACGGTTTGAAGATAACCACGCTGTCGGTGGCGGGGCTTTTGGGCGAAGCCATCAAACGGATTCACAGTAATTCGTCGGTGAACTCGCTCTTTGAATTTAAGGGTGGACGCACCAGTTGAGCGCCGCCCAAAAAAACAATTTAAGAAAAAATGAAATCAGTTCCATTAAAAGCCTTTCAACGCTCACAAGTGCGGCGTGGTGAAGTAAAAAAACTCCGTGCGACCGGCCGCGTGCCCGCGACCATTTATGGGCGTCTGGCCCAGCCGCAGAATCTGGAGGTCAACTCCAAAGAAATCGCCGATCTCCTGAACCATTCCGCCTCGGAAAATCTGCTGGTGGATTTGACCGTCGAAAACGACCCCCGCTCCAAGCGCCTCGCGCTCGTGCAGGAAGTCCAGCATCACCCGCTCGACAGCAAGGTGCTGCACGTTGATTTTCACGAAGTCGCCGAAAACGAAAAAGTCATCGTTCAGGTTCCCGTCGAAACGACCGGTGAAGCGGCGGGCGTCAAGAACGCCGGCGGCGTTTTGGAACACGTCCTCTTCAAGCTCAAGGTGCGTTGCCTGCCGAAAGATTTGCCGGACCAGATCACCATTGACGTGACGGCGTTGGAAATTAACAAGGCCATTCACGTCGGTGAAATCACTCCGCCGGCCGGCGTGGAAATTTTGGGCGACAAGCACATCGCCGTCGTCTCCGTGGCCGCGCCGCGCACCGAGGAGGTTGCCGTTGTGGCCGACGCCGCGGCTCCGGCTGCGGGCGACGTGGAAATGACCAAGGAAAAGAAAGACGAAGACGGCGCGGCTCCGGCCAAAGGCGCGGCTCCAGCCAAGGGCGACGCGAAAGCCGCTGCCGCTGGCGACAAAAAAGCCGAGGCCAAGCCCGAAGCCAAGGCGGAAAAGAAGAAATAATTTTTGCGGCGAAAGCCGACGCGTTTGCGCATGGAGACTTTGCACCTCATTGTGGGGTTGGGCAATCCCGGCGCGGAATACGCGAAGACGCGGCACAACGCCGGGTTTTTGCTCGTGGAAAAACTGGCGGGACAGTGGAAGGCAAATTGGAGCAGCGAACGGAAGTTCAATGCCCGGATTGCCCGAGGCGAAAGCGGCGGTAAAAAAGTTTTGCTCTGCGAGCCGCAGACGTTCATGAACTTGAGCGGCGAAGCAGTCGGGTCGCTGATGAAATTTTATCAGGTGCCGTTGCCGAATTTTTTGGTGATGGTGGACGATGCGGATTTGCCGTTGGGCGAAATCCGGTTGCGACCGGGCGGCGGTGGCAGCGGCGGACATCACGGACTGGATTCCGTGGCGCAGCATCTGGGTTCGCGCGGGTTTGCGCGGTTGCGGATCGGGATTGGCCGCAAAGACAGCGCGCGGGAAATTGTCAATCATGTTCTCGGCAAGTTTGATGCTGACGAGAACGGGTTGCTGGAAAAAGTTTTGGCCCGGGCGGTTGGCCAGGTTGATTGCTGGTTGAACGCGGGTTTGCAGAAGGCAATGAGTCAATTTAACGGGGCGATCAGCCCCACGAACGAAGAAAAATGAAACGATACGAAGGTCTGTTTATTCTGAATCTGGCCGGGCGTGAAGAAGGCGTGAAAGACGCGCTCGACAAGATTTCCTCGGAAATCTCCGCCGCTGGCGCCACGGTTGAGACGGTGCAGAAAATGGAAAAGAAAGCTTTTGCCCGCATCGCGGATAAGAAGTTCAACTCCGGTTTCTACGCCAATGTCATTTTCTCCGCTGCGCCGGCCATGATCGCGCAGTTGCAGAAAAAATTCGCGCTTAACGAAGAAGTGTTCCGCGTGCTGTTCACGCTCGCGCCGGAGCCCAAACCCGCGAAATAAGTTCAAAGGAATTTTATGGCCAGCTTCAACAAAGTCATCTTGGTGGGCAACCTGACGCGCGATCCTGAATTGCGCTACACGCCCAAAGGAACGGCCATTGCCAAGATCGGCCTCGCGGTCAACCATTTCTGGACCAATGAAGCCGGCGAGAAGAAGGAAGAAGTGACCTTTGTGGACGTGGATGTTTTTGGCCGCACGGCGGAAAACGTCGGGCAGTATATGCGCAAAGGTCGTCCGATTTTGATTGAAGGCCGTCTCCGCTTGGATCAATGGGACGACAAGCAGACCGGCCAGAAAAAGAGCAAGCTAGGTGTTGTTGCCGAGACCGTTCAATTTCTTGGCAGTCCGGCGGGCGGCGAAGGTGGCGCACCGGCGGCTCCGCGCGCGGCGCGTCCGGCTGCCGCAGCCTCCGCACCTGCGGCGGAAGCGGCTGCCGAATCCCCGCATGACGCCGAGCCACCGCACGACGACGACGTTCCCTTTTGATTTTTTCAACCTGCAGTAAATTTATTTCGTATGGCAAAAACTGAAGTTATCCTCACGCACAACATCGTCGGTCTCGGCGGTGAATCCGACCAGGTTCGCGTCGCCGCCGGTTTCGCGCGCAACTATCTTTTCCCGCAACGTCTCGCCATCCCGGTCACGCAGGCGAACAAGCGCCACATGGAGGCGCTCAAACAGCGCCGCGGCGAACGTGAAGCTCATGAGTTCAACACCATGAGCGAACTCGCCAAGGGCATCACCAAGCTGATCTGCGTCATCAAGGTCAAGACCGGCGACGACGGCAAGCTGTTCGGTGCCGTCACTTCCGGCATGATTGCCGATGAACTGAAGCACCAGTTTGACGTGACGCTCGACAAGAAGAAAATTTATCTGGAACACCCGATCCGCGCGCTGGGCGAACACGAGGTGCAACTGAATCTCCATGCCGAGGTCAAGAGCACGTTGAAAGTCCGCGTGGAAAGCACGACGCCCATCGCAGTTCCGGCGGAAGCCCCGGTCGCCGAGCAGCCCCGCACTGAAAAGCGCGGCAAACACGTCGAAGCGGCCAAAGTGGAAACGACTGAAGCCAGGCCCAAGGCCGACAAAAAAGCCAAAGTCGAGAAGAAGGCCAAGGCCGAATAAATTTAACAATCATATTTCAGAAAGCTGCGGAACATTTTCTGCAGCTTTTTTATTGCCCGAAAATAAGTTTGCTCCGTTTGGAACCTGGGGCAACGCCGCCGCTGGTATCATTTCCTATCTTGAAAACGTCTGTGCCGTTCTTGACCCGTCCGCTGGCGGCCTTTACGTTTGCCGCATGGCCAATGCCAAAAAGAAACGCAAAGCCGCGCTCCTCGGCCTCGGCCTTGATTCCGACGGACACAAACGCATCACCACCGGCGAGAATTTTGCGCTCGTCGGCGGCACGCAGGAAACGCACGAGCAGATGACCGAGAAGGCCATCAAGATCAACGAAAAACTCAAGGCGCGCGGTAAACAACTCGAAACCGTCACCCGCGAGGAGTTCGACGACATCGCGCACGAAGTCGGATTGAAGAAGGCCAAGCCGCGTCAATGATTCGTAGCAGCGGACGTCAGTCCGCTCATTCTTTCCGATAAAAAGTCAGAGCCGACTCACGTCGGCTGCTACAGCAACTTGAGATTTTCCAAAGTCGCACGTGTTTTCTCCGGTGTCTCGTGCAGGATCGTCCGCCAGCCGCGCGTTTTTCCGGAGGCGATGTTTTCCGGGCGGTCATCAATGTAAAGAATCTCCGCGCCGCGCCGCCCGCACATTTTTTCCAAGGCTTCGTAGATTTTTGCGTCCGGCTTCAGCGCGCCGATTTCGCAGGAAAAAATGTAGCCGTCGAAATCCGCAAAGAACGGAAAATCCCGGCGGACGTGTTCGATGGCCAGGTCGTTGGTGTTCGAGAAAATATAAGTCTTGAAGCCGCGCCGCCGCACCTCCGCGTGCAAGGCAATCATCGGCGGGATTTCAGAAAATATCTCTGCGAAGTAACCGCCGAACTCTTCCACGGTTCCTTGAAAGCCGGTGAAATCGCGGATGGCCTCGAAAAACTTTTGCCGCGTGAACTGGCCGCTTTCGTATTGGATGAGCAGCGGCGAAGTGCCGAGGAACGAATGAAGATTTTCCGGCGGACGTGTGCAGCGCGCGGTGATCTTGTCGGCGGCAATTGAGTAATTGAAATTCACCAGCACCTTGCCGAGATCAAAGACAATGACTGGCTTCACAACATTTCCCTCCGGCCCTCCAACGCGCGGTTGAGCGTCAGTTCATCGGCGTATTCCAAGCCGCTGCCGGCGGGCAATCCGTAGGCGATGCGGGAAATTTTTAATCCATTTCGCGTGAGCCGCTTTGCCAGATAATTGCTCGTCGCGTCGCCCTCAACGTCCGTGCCGAGCGCGATGATGATTTCTTTGATCGGTTCAATCAGCAGCCGTTTTTCCAGATCGGCGATGCGCAAATCTTCCGGTCCGACGCCGTCGAGCGGCGAAATTTTTCCGCCAAGGACGTGAAACTTGCCGCGAAAGGCGCCGGACTTTTCCACGCTCAAAATGTCCACGGCGCGTTCCACCACGCAGACGAGCGACGCATCGCGCCGTGAATCGGTGCAAGTGGCGCAGGGAGATTGCTCGGTCAGCGCGCCGCAGGTTTCGCAGAAGCGGATATGCTCGCGCGCGTGAAGAATTGTTTCCGCCAGAAGTTTCACCACGGCCGAATCGGTTTGCACGAGATGCAACGCGATGCGCTCGGCGGAACGCGGACCGACGCCGGGCAGTTTGCTCAACGCGGCGATGAGGGCGGTGATGGAAGCGGGAAGCATAAGGCAAATGAAGAATTATGAATGAAGAATGAAGAAACAAAAACGGCGGACTGTGCGCGGGAAATTCTTCGTTCTGCCTTCTTCATTTTTCATTTCACATCATTCCCGGCAGATTCATGCCGGCGGTGATCTTGCCCATTTCTGAATTGGAGATTTCCTTGGCCTGGCCGAGCGCCTGATTCGCCGCCGTCAAAATCATGTCTTCGAGCAACTGCGCGTCGGACGGGTTGAGCGCCTGCGGATCAATTTTAATCGAGGCAATCGAGCCGTCGCACTTGGCGGTGACTTTGACTGCGCCGCCGCCGCTGGTGGCTTCGACGGTGCGGGCGGCGAGCTGCGCCTGCACCTGTTCCATTTGCTGCTGCATTCGCGCCGCCTGTTTCATTAATTTTCCGATGCTGGACATTTTAGTTGTTGGTTAAAAGTTGATGGTTGATAGAAAATCAGGCGCGGACTTCGACAATCGTGCCCTTGAAAATTTCCAAGGCTTTTTTGATTAGCGGGTCGTTTTTGAATTCCTCTTTGTTGAACGCGATGGGGGCGGTTTTCTTTTCCGCCGGTGCCGCCGGTGCGGCTGCAACTGGTTTTGCGGATGCGGTTGTTGGCGCGGGCTTGGTGGCAACGGGAGCCGGTGGCGGCGTGGCGGCGACGGCTTTTCGATCCCAGTTGGCGGGCGCTTCGGCCTTGATGAATTTGATCATCGCGTTCGCGTGGCCGAGTTCGGCGAGCTTGGTGGCGAGCAACGTGTGGTTGCGCGCGTTGTCCACGAGGCCGAGGTGATCGGCGAATTCGGGATCGAAGCCGATGATCAAAACATTTTTCTCGAACGAAACCGGATGCGCGTCAATCAAGTAACCGCGCGTGAACGGACTGACGCGGCCAATGGCGTCAATGAGCCGGCTCCAAAGCTCCGTCAAATTGCCGGGAGCCGCAGCAACGACGGGCGTAGATTGAGCAATCGGCGCGGCAGGTTTTGGCGCGGGCGACGGGGCTGCGGCCACAGGAAAGGCAAACAGAGCAGGGGAAGGCGTGGTTCTAACCGGAGTGCTGGCCGCGACCGGCGAGACACCTGTCCCACTACTTTGACTGCGCAGTTGGTTGAGCTGTTTCAACACGGCGTCGAGCGACAAAGCGTTGCGCGCCTCGATGGCTTTCAGCAGTGCGACTTCGATCAAAATCTTTTTGGACGCGGCGTCGCGGAGGCGGAGTTCGGCGTCGGCGAGAACTTCGAGAATGCGCGTGAAGGCGTCGGTGTTTGCCAGCGCAGACTGTTCTTTGAGCGCGACGACTTCGGCTTCAGACGCTTCGAGCAGGTTCAAATCGCCGCGCGAAACCTGGTAAATCAGCAGATTGCGAAAGTGGTTCAGCAAGTCGCCGAGCAGCCGTCCAAGGTCTTTGCCGCCGCGCGCGAGTTCGTCCAGTTGCGTCAGCGCGACTGAAATTTCTCCGGCGAGAACGGCGTGGCTCAATTTGAGAATCTGGTTTTGCGCGGCGAGGCCGAACATCGAAAGCACATCCGGCTCCTCAATTTTGTCGCCGCAGAAACTGATGAGCTGGTCGAGCGTGGATTCGGCGTCGCGCATTCCGCCGTCGGCTCCGCGCGCAATGGCGTGCAGCGCAGCGGCGTCAATCGTGACTTTTTCCTTGCCGGCAATTTCCGCGAGATGCTTGACGATGAGCGCGGATGGAATGCGGCGAAGATCAAATCGCTGGCAGCGCGAGAGAATCGTCGGCAAAACTTTTTCGGGATCAGTCGTCGCAAACATGAATTTCACGTGCGCGGGCGGCTCTTCCAAAGTTTTCAGCAGCGCGTTGAACGCCGCCGTCGAGAGCATGTGAACTTCGTCAATGATGTAGATTTTGAACTGCGAATTGGCGGGCGCGTATTTGCAGGTCTCACGCAATTCACGGACTTGTTCGACGCCGTTGTTGCTCGCGCCGTCAATTTCCAGAACGTCGAGCGCGCGGCCATCGGTGATTTCCTGCACGCGCGAATCGCGGTCGTCAAAATCAATTTTCGGCCCGCCGGTGCAGTTCAAACATTTGGCGAAAATGCGGGCGACGGTGGTCTTGCCGGTGCCGCGCGGCCCGCAAAAAAGATACGCGTGGGCGATGCGTTTCTGGGCAATGGCATTGGCGAGCGTCTGCGTGACGTGTTCCTGCCCGACAACGTCGGCGAAACGCTGCGGGCGATACTTTCGAGCAATTACTTGATAGGACACAACGCGAGTGTGAATTAAAAATTAAAAATGCAAAATGGCGGCTTCGCTCATTCGGCCTTTTTTAATTTTGCATTTTGCATTTTGCATTGAAAGAAATGTCAGGGTGACCACGGCAGACGCAGAGCAAACTGCCGTTGCTGCCTTCCGGCCCTGGCGGGGTTCGTAAGTCCACATTCCATGGGCCCTGACACAGAAAATTCTGCCGGACTTGCCGCCGGTTGTCGAGCCAAAGCGCGACTAGAACAAAAGTCCTATGATTATTTTGTAGCCATGCGGCGGTTGTTTTCGTCATTGTTTCCCGAACACAAAATCTCAAATCATGAAAAGCCAATTCTTATCTGCCGGAAAACTTTCAACCTTGTTACTCTGCCTGTGCGGAATCCTCAACGCCGCCGAGTCGCCCGGCCAGAATTATTTCAACGTGCGCGCTTTCGGCGCGCTCGGCGACGGGAAAAATCTCGACAGCCCGGCGATTGACAAGGCGATTGATGCCTGCGTCCAAGCCGGTGGCGGCACGGTGCTCGTTCCCGCCGGAACTTATTTGAGCGGCTCGATTCATCTCAAGAGCAACATCCATCTGCTCATTGACGCGGGCGCGACGATTCTGGGCGCGCCGCAAGACATGAATGTTTATGACGAAACTGAGCCGTTCACGCTCGGCGGCTATCAGGACGGCGGGCATTGCTATTTTCACAACAGCCTCATCTGGGGCGAAAA
>DMQW01000326.1:0-5064 GCA_003455565.1 Limisphaerales bacterium | reverse complement strand
AGCGACGGCATTCTCGACCGGATGGTGGGCTTCAACAAGTTCGATCCGCCCGTGACCAACGCCGCGCCGCCTGTTCGCCTCGGCAACAAGGCCATCGCGTTGAAACTTTGCCGCAATGTTCTGATCCGCGACGTCACGATTTTTCACGGCGGACATTTTGCAATTCTCGTCACCGGCTGCGACAACCTGACCGTGGACAACGTGATGATGGACACCGACCGCGACGGCATTGACATTGACTGCTGTCGCAACACGATGGTTTCCAATTGCCGCATCAATTCACCGAATGACGACGGCCTTTGCCCGAAGAGCACCTACGCGCTCGGCGAGATCCGGCCCACGGAAAATCTCACGATTGTGAATTGCCAGGTTTCCGGCTTTGAAGAAGGCACGTTGCTCGACGGCACGATGAAGCCGAGCAAAGGTCACAACGGACGCATCAAGTTCGGCACCGAGTCCAGCGGCGGCTTCCGCAATTGCACCGTGGCCAACTGCACGTTCCGCAGTTGCCGTGGACTTGCGCTCGAAGAAGTGGATGGCGGCATCATGGACAACATCACCATCAACAACATCACGATGATGGACGTGCCGGACTACGCCATTTACATCACCACGGGCAAACGCAATCGCACGCCGCACCTCACCACCACCAGTCGCGGTCGAAATATTTTGATTTCAAACGTCATCGCCGATGGCGTCGGAAAAATGAGCGGCATTCAAATCATGGGCTTGCCCGAACAGCCGGTGGAAGGGGTTCGTCTGGAAAACATCCGGCTCACGAGCAACGGCGGCGGAACGGCGGAAGAAGCCGCCGCCACGCCGAAAGAACTCGGCAACGGTTATCCCGAACCGCGCCGGTTGGGAACGCTGCCGGGCTACGGAATTTTTGCCCGCCACGTCAAAGGTTTGGAACTGGCGAACATTACCGTCAATTTTGCGACGAATGATTTTCGTCCAGCCGCTGCGTTTGCGGACATTGACGGATTGGAGATTGATAATTTCAAACCGCAGGTGGCTGCCGGCGTAAAAGCTGCCGTGTTTGCTGACAACGTCGGTGGTATCACCATCCGCAATTCGCCCGCGCTCCAGAAATAATCGTGGCAGCGGATGTGAATCCACTAATTATTTTTCCGTCTTGATCAAGTTAGAGCCGACTCACATCGGCTGCTATGGCTTTATCGTCCAGCCCGCCGCAGCCATGCCTTTGTAACCGCCGATGACCGAGTGGACATTACGATAACCCATCCGCTGCGCCGCGTCGCAGCTCAATGCCGAGCGGAAACCGCCGCCGCAATACATGATGATCTCCGTGCCCGCGTCGGGATAAAGTTTTTCCAGGTCGCGCTCCAAGATGCCCTTGCCCAGATGCACGGCCTCGACCGCATGGCCCGCCGCCCATTCGTGATCCTCGCGCACATCAATCAAGACGACCTTGGGATGGGTGGCGAGTTTGGCGCGTGCCTCGGCGACGCTGATTTCGTTGACGTGTTTTTTGGCTTCGGCGACGAGTTTGAGAAAACCGGGTGAATGATCCATGCCTGCAAATTAGATTCTTCATCGTGCCGGTCAAATAAATTCATCACCTAGCGGCCAGGCGGAATTCCTACGCCACAATACGGAAAAATGAGAACTTGAATTCGTGTGCCGGGTGGGGAAGTGTCTTTTGTGAATACGGTGCTACAGATGACGAGTAACACTGGCGTCACGGGCGGTGTGGTTCACTTGATGCTGACGGAGGGCGAGGCGGGATTGATGCCGAAAGATCTGGAGCGGCTGATGGAGGAAATCAGGTTGCGGGCAACGCTGGTCGGTCCGGTATTGGAAGGCATCCTGCGTGAACCACACGGCCAGCCGCGTTGGGGATTGAACGAATAGGCGGCAGATGACGGCTTTGGTGTGCTGTGAACGCTTCAATGGTTTGGAGGCGGCTGGAGAAATGCAATTCAATCACAGTCCTGTGGGCGGCAGTTACGTTTAATTTCTTTCGCAACTTTTCCGCATTGGCTTAACTTCGCCGCATGTCGGAGAAGAAAAACAACCCGGCCATCGCTGGCGGACTGCTGCTCACCGTCTTTTTGTGGGGCGGCAACAATGCCGGAACCAAATGGCTCGTGACGTCGTGGCCACCCATCTGGACGGGCGGAACGCGCTTCCTGCTCGCCGGAATCTTCCTGTTCGCCGTGCTGCGTTTCACCAACTGGCTGGGCCAATACCAGCCGCTCACATCGCAACTGCGCCGTTCACTCTGGCTGCGCGGCGGCTTGAGCCTCGCCACCTACATTGTCGCGTTTTGCTGGGCGCTGCATCTCACCGCCGCGTCGCACGTCGCGCTCTATCTCGGCGCATCGCCCATCTGGGCGTTGCTGTGGGAGGAACGTCCGCGCCGGAACTGGGCGAGCGCGCGGCGTTACGGCGCGGCCCTGCTCGCGGTTACGGGCGTGCTGGTTTTGTTCTGGCCCGCGTTGAAAACGGCGGACACGAATCTCGCCGGTGAATTTTTTGGCCTCGCCGCCAGCCTGCTCTGGGCGAACTACAACCATCAAAGCCGGATTCTTTCCACTAAAATCAACGGCGTGCAAATCGCCGCCAATGCGATGTGGATGTCCGGCGTCTGGCTCCTGCCGTTCGGTCTGATCGAAGTCGCCACGCACGGCCTCGTCATGGACGCGCCGCATCTCGGCGTGCAAGGTTTGTGCATCCTCTTTGGCGGCGTCGTGCCGTATGCGCTGTGGAATTCCGCGCTGCGACACTGGTGCACCAGCCAGGTGATGTTGTTCAACAATTTTATTCCGCTCACCACGACCGGTTGGGTGTATTTTACGCTGGGCGAACCCATCACACCGACGTTCTGCGCGGCGATGGTTTTGATCGTTGCGGGCGTCTTGATTGGACAGATGGACTGGTCAAAAATTTTTGGCACGCCGGAAAGTTTTTGAATGGAAGAACAAACCGCGAAATACATGAGTCCGTATTTTGAAAATCAGTCTGGTAGGGCAGACCTGCCGGTCTGCCCATTCTCACCGTCAGCCCGCGCAGCGCGGCTGAACGGAATCAGGGCGCGTCAACCGGAAAGCCAGAACAACGCTGCGCTCGTTCTGGGGGAAGTTTGGGCCGCGCAGCAACGCCGCGCCCCCGCCAAATTGTATTTCGTGTATTTCGCGGTTAAAAAATCGAAAATCTATGGACATAATAAATCTCAACGAAGTCGCGCCGTTCACCACCAAGGACGGCTCGGAAATCCGCGAACTGCTCGCGCACCGCAACTCCGCCATCCGCAATCAAAGTCTCGCCGAAGCGCGCCTGCCCGTCGGCGGCAGCACGCAGGAACATTTTCATCCCAAGTGCGAGGAGATTTATTACCTCACGCACGGCACCGGAAAAATCCGCATTGAAAACGAAACGCGCGAGGTGAGGGCAGGGGACGCCATCGCCATTCCGCCCGGACACAAACACAAACTCTGGAACACCAGCAATGAAACCTTGCGCCTGCTCTGTTGCTGCGCGCCTGCCTACGAACACACCGACACCGTCATCACGGAAATTTGAACGGCGCGCGGGTGTCCTCACCCGCAGGGCGTCTGTCAGACATTGCAACCTTGGATTTTTCCGGACGCGTGCTTGACTGGCCACACGCTGCGGCTGGGACAGCCGCACTCCGGTCAGATTCACGCCACCAGCATCTCCCTTCCTGCCAATTTGCGTGTGCTTCGTGTCGTTCGTGATTGTTGGAGCGGATTCACATCCGCTGCTACGAAGTGAACAGGTAAAATTCAAATGGTGACTGTGCGCTAGCACCTCACCCCAGCCGCAGCACGCAGACGCCGTAGTCAATTTCCTTGCTGTTCGCGCCGTCGCGCAGGCAGCCCGGCGGCAGCGCGTGAAACAGTTTGCGTCGGTCGCCGTCCGTGCCGGCCACCATCACCACCGCGCCGGCGGCACGCAGCACTTGCATATGCTTGGGGATGGGCGCGGGTTTTGAACAACCAAGAAACGAAGGACACGAATTGACGCTTTCCGATTTCTGTTTTTTCTTTCTGGCCTTTCGGCTCTCGACCCCTTGTCGCGGCGGAAGCCTTGGCGAAGTCGGATCCGACCCGCAATTTCTGCTTTCTGCTTTCAGAATTTCAGATTTTCCCTGTGCCCCATCTGCCATCTCCTAATTTCAGCTTTTTCTTTGCACGCTTTCTCTTTTGCCTTACGCTGCCGTTCAATCTGCATGGCAAAGTCAAACAATCAGAAACCGTCCAACGGCTCGAATCTCGACTTTGAAGCCCAGCTTTGGGCGGCGGCGGACAAGATGCGCGGGCACATGGATGCTTCGGAATACAAGCATGTCGCGCTTGGCCTCATCTTCCTGAAATATATCTCCGACGCCTTCGAGGAAAAACGCGAACAACTCCTGTTCGGTTACGCTGATCCCAAGAGCGAATGGTTCATCAAGGACGAACCCGACCGATCAAAGGCCGCCGAGAACCGCGACGAATATCTCGCCGCAAATGTCTTCTGGCTGCCGCCCGAAGCCCGCTGGCACACCATCAAGGCCAAGGCCAAGTCGCCGGAGATCGGCAAGGTCATTGACGATGCGATGGGCGCGATTGAGCGCGAGAATCCCACGCTCAAAGGCGTGCTGCCGCGCGATTACGCCCGGCCCAGCCTCGATAAAGTCCGGCTCGGCGGTCTCGTGGACATCATCAGCAACATCGGCTTCAACGAATCGGCGGCGAAGTCCAAGGACGTGCTCGGGCGCGTCTATGAATACTTTCTCGGCAAATTCGCCAGCGCGGAAGGCAAGGGCGGCGGCGAGTTCTACACCCCGCAATGCGTCGTTCAACTGCTCGTCTTGATGCTTGAGCCATACAAAGGCCGCGTGTTCGACCCGTGCAGCGGTTCGGGCGGCATGTTCGTGCAATCGGAAAAATTTGTGGAGGAACACGGCGGGCGCTTGGGCGACATCGCGGTTTACGGGCAGGAATCCAACTACACCACCTGGAAACTGGCGCGGATGAATCTCGCCATTCGCGGCATTGACGCCAATCTCGGCCCGCGCAACGCCGACAGCTTCCG
>DMQW01000032.1:3286-3490 GCA_003455565.1 Limisphaerales bacterium | reverse complement strand
GCCGTGTTGAACGCGGCGAACGAAGTCGCGGTCGAAGCGTTCGTGAATCGTAAAATCAATTTCCCGCAGATCACTGAAACCGTCCGTCGCACGATGGACGCGCACAAAACCGTTTCGCATCCGACGCTGAAACAAATTTTGGAGGCCGATGCGTGGGCACGGCGCGAGGCGGCAAAATCGTAAATGTAGGAGACGACGTGAGGA
>DMQW01000032.1:0-3013 GCA_003455565.1 Limisphaerales bacterium | reverse complement strand
GAGACGACGTGAGGAGGCTCTAAAATAAACCTGGAGAATGAGTCTCGTCACCTCGACTCCTACAAATGAAATGGCTCCGCGATTGCGGTAATTTTTCCAACTGATACAATTTCCCCTGATTTGACATGACAATTTTGCATTACATCCTCATCGCCCTTGAAGTCATTTTGATTTTCAACCTGATCATCGGCGCCCACGAGCTGGGCCATTTTCTCGCCGCCCGCTGGCGCGGCTTGAAGGTCGAGCGTTTTGCCATCTGGTTCGGCAAGCCCATCTGGAAAAAGAAAATCAACGGGGTCGAATACGCGCTGGGCTGGATTCCAGCGGGCGGTTACGTCGCGCTGCCGCAAATGGCCGCGATGGAAATTATCGAAGGCAAGAGCGGAAAGCTGGAAGAAAAAGTTGTGGAACCCTGGTCAGAGCGCGTTGGAGGTGAAAAAGGTGAAACTCAAGCCGCGCGAGAAATTTTGCCCAATGTCTCGCCGCTCGACAAAATCATCGTGGCGTTCGCCGGGCCATTGTTCAGTTTTTTGCTCGCGATACTGTTCGCCGTGGTTGTCTGGGGCGTGGGCAAACCGAGCAATGAAGCGGACAATTCCACGGTCGTCGGCTGGGTGGACCCGACCGGTCCGGCGGGGAAGGCCGGCCTGCGTCCGGGCGACACGATTCTGGAAGTGGACGGCCATGCGGTGAAACATTTTTCGCCGTTGTCCAGCATGATGGACAGTGTTACTTGGCGCATCGTCACCAGCACCGGCACCAACATCGCCATCAAATACGTCCGCGACGGCAAGGAAGAGACGGTTTATGCGACACCATTCCATCGCAAGACGCAAGTTTTCAATCTGTTTGGCCTGATCGACATTCCAATTGAACGCAAGGCGCTGCGGCAGATTCTCATCACGTCCGCGAGCAAGGCGACGATTTTTGAGGTGGCGACGAACAGTCCCGCCGCCATTGCCGGTTTGAAAACCGGCGATGAAATCGTCGCGGTCAACGGCGAAAAAATTTACAGCTTCACGGCGGTGCTTGCCGCCGAGGACGCGATGAGCAACAGCGTCGTCCAACCCATCACGCTTTCCATCCGGCGCGGCACGGAATCGTTCGACCGCGAGTTGCTGGCGGTGAAACCTTTGTCGCCGACGAACGTGACGCCGTTGCTCGGTATCATGTCGTGGCAAGGCGACACTAACACCACGCTCGTCCATCCGAGTCCACTGGAACAAATCCAGGTCAGCGCCGGACAAATCTTCAACACGTTTCATGCGCTCTTTTCGCACAATGGCGAAATCGGCGTCCAGCAACTGGGCGGCGCGGTCATGATCATCCGCGTCTATAGCAACCTGTTTCAAGACGAGGACGGCTGGCGGCGGGTGCTGTGGTTCAGCGTCATTCTCAACGTGAATCTCGCATTGCTGAACATGCTGCCGTTGCCGGTGCTGGACGGTGGACACATCACGCTGTCACTCATCGAAGCCGTCCGCCGCCGTCCCGTGAGCGCAAAAATTTTGAACTTCATCCAAACCGGTTTTGCCGCGTTGCTCATCTTCTTCATGGTTTACATCGCATTTTTTGACACCGGCGACTGGCTCCGCAGCGCGCGGGCTAACCACGAGCAACCCGTAGTTTTTGCACCTGCGAAATAATTTTATGCGCTATTGCGAATCCCCTTTTTTTCATCACCGCCGCCAGACCCGCGAGATTGTCATCGGCGATCCGAAAAACGGCGGCTTCATCATCGGCGGCAACCATCCCGTCGTGAAGCAATCCATGCTCACCTGCGATACGATGGACACCGCGTTGAGCGTGAAGCAGACGCTGGAACTCGTCGCCGTCGGCTGCCAGCTCGTGCGCATCACCGCGCCGACCGTGAAGGACGCGGCGAATCTGGAGAACATCGTCGCCGAACTCCGCAAGCAGGGTTGCACCGTGCCGATTGTCGCGGACATTCATTTCAAACCCGACGCGGCGATGGAAGCGGTCAAATGGGTCGAAGTCGTGCGCGTGAATCCCGGCAATTACGCCGACACCAAAAAATTCGCCATCAAGGAATACAACGACGAGCAATACGCAGATGAACTCAAGCGCATCGAGGAAAAATTTTCGCCGCTCGTGCTGGCAGCGAAGAAATTAAAGCGCTGCCTGCGCATCGGCACGAATCACGGTTCTTTGAGCGACCGCATCATGAACCGTTACGGCGACACGCCGCTCGGCATGGTCGAGAGCGCACTGGAATTCGCCCGCATCTGCCGCCAGAATAATTTTCACGACTTCAAGTTCTCGATGAAGTCATCCAATCCGAAAGTGATGATCGAGTGCTATCGGCTCCTCGTCGCGCGGCTGAATCAGGAAGGTGCGGACTGGAATTATCCGATTCATCTCGGCGTCACCGAAGCCGGCGAAGGCGAAGACGGACGAATCAAATCCGCCATCGGCATCGGCTCGCTGCTGTGCGACGGACTCGGCGATACGATCCGCGTTTCGCTCACGGAAGATTCTCCGCGCGAGATTGAAGTGTGCCGCGATTTGCTCGCGCAGATTCCGCTGCTGTCTTGTTCGGAGTCCCACTTTCAGGCGGCTTCGGGCGGACCGCCTAAAGGCGGAACTCCAAACGAATTTCCTTTCGACCCTTTTCATTTTGAGAAACGCGCCACGCCGGAGATTGAACTGAACGAAAACACGAAGTGCGGCGGCGAACAACTCATCCGCGTCGTCGTCACGCGCGCGACGTGGGACAAAGTCGCGCCGAAGATTCGTTCGAAAGACGACGTGAAACCGGAAGCGATTTACGAAGACCTGAACATCGCGGAGATTGATCCGACGCAGGATTTTGAGATCAATTGCGAGACGCAGCTTGTGACGGTGAAAGACGGCGTGAATCTTCCGGCCATCACCGCCTTTCGTCTGCTCGCGGCGAAGTTGAAACGGCTCGGTCGCAACAATCCAATTTTGTTGAAGGATTGTTTAAGCTTTGGAATTGAAACGACGCGACCCCTCACCCCGTCCCTCTCCC
>DMQW01000315.1 GCA_003455565.1 Limisphaerales bacterium | reverse complement strand
AGTTGAGAGTTGAGAGTTGATTGTCGGGCGAGTTTGGCGGCGACGACGGGAATCTCATACGCGCCGGGCACGCGGACGATTTGCACTGTGCCACCGGCGCGGAGCAATTCCGTTTTCGCCGCGCGCAGCATGGCATCCACATAACGCGCATTGTAGCGCGACGCGACGATGGCAAAATTTCCGCCGCGTGACTGGGTTTTCTTGGACTGAATCGTTTGCAGCATCGCAAAAATTTAACCGCGAACCAATCCGGGCGAAACGAAATTCGTCCGGGCTTGTTGCTGGCTGCCGGTTGGGGGCGTGCCGGATGAATGTCGTTTGCCGGCCTCCGCATTCACCGTCACGATGTTTTCGCCGCGCGCGGTGAACTACAGGCTTTCCTCGCCAGGCGGCTTGGCGGCGAACGAAGTGTTTTCGTCACGGACACGCGCGGACGAACATAAATCATGCCTCAACTTTTCCAATTCCCGGCGCAAGGGCAGCCAGTATTGTTTGTCCGCCCGCCGCACGGCGTTTTCCTCGACCAGCAGCGCGCGTTCCAGTTGCGCCGGTTTCCCCGCCGCCGCGTGCGCCAGCAACCGGCGGGCGGGCGTCAGTTGACGGCAAAGTTGCGGGTGGCTTTGCGCGAGGTCCAAAATCAATTGCGGGGTGCGCAGTTCCCGCAGCCAGAATTTCAACTGCGCGGAAGCCGGCCTGGCAGAATGTTGAAAATAATGCGCTTCAACCAATCGCCGGATCATCGGCCAATCCTTGTCGCGCTGGGTTTTTTTTGCCTGCACCAGATCCGGCAGCGAAAGCAAATCGCACTTGGTTCCGTCCGGCAATTCAATGACGGTGCGCCGACGCCAGAGTTTGGCGAAGGAATCCACGCCGCGCATTTTGGCCATCACATCCACGCGCAGCCGCAAGGCTTCCGGGTGCTGGCAACGAAAGTGGAGGGCGTGGCCGCGCCGGAGAAATTTAATTTCAAACGGCGGCACAGCGATGGGTTCAGCCTGCAATTCCGCCAGCGCCCGCCGGAGCCGCGCGAGATTCGCCGCGTCGGCGAGGATGACGAAATCCGTGTCGCGGCTAAACTCGGCCGCGCCGTAAAACACGCACGCCTGTCCGCCCATGAGCAGGGCGCGGACGCGGTGCGCGCGTATCGAAGAAAGGACTTTGTGTATCGGGTTCGGGATCAAGTGAGCCTCCAAGCGCGAGAAATGTTTGCCAGAGTTTCTCGCTTTCCAACCAGCGTTCGGCGGGCGTGAGCCGATACCACTCGGCCCACTCACCGCCAACCAATTGCTCCGGCTGAATCATGGAAAACAGATAGCAGATTAATCTGTGCACGCAAATTCAAAGCAGATGCGCGAGGCGACGAGCGCGAATGTGTCGCCGCTGGCGCGAATTCTTTGTTTCTGAATTTTACGGAGCATGATTAAATTACTTTCATTCGCGCGACAAAAGTCGTTGGCTTCAAAATCTCGATGCCAAACGGTTTTTCCAGTTCCAGCAAATCCTTATCGTGTGACACAATGACCTTCGCGCCGCTCGCCAGCGCGCACGCGAGAAAAATATCGTCGTCGGCATCGCGGCTGCGCTGTTTGCCCAGCGGTGACGGCTCGAAATAAACCGCCTGGTCGTGAACCCAGTGAAACAGCGGACGCCATTTGATGCCGTGATATTTGCCCGGCTTGCGCGCCAGTTCTTCGGCGGCGGTTTCATACTCCATAAAAATGTGTTTCGTGACCGCGAGTTGAAACCTCCGCTGCGCCAGCAAAACAAAGCAGCGACGCGCAGAACCGGTTTGGGCAATCGCCGCCGAAACAAATACATTGGTGTCGAAAACGACCGTCATTTGCGGCGGCGTTTTTCAGCGCGGTATTTGCGGACGACTGCCTGGATCGCCTCAATGGATTCAGCGTCTTCCTCAATCGGCTCGCGGCCTTTGTCCATTTCGCGGAAGACCGCCGCCAGTTCCATTTCGTCCGGCGTCGGCAGATGATACGGCGCAATCATCACATGATTTTCGCCGCGCGGAATGACAATCGGCTCGCGTGTTTTGATCACCTGATCAATCACGCGGCCAAGCCTTGACTTGACGTTGCTGACGCTTATCACTTTCATGGTCTAAAAATGGACTGTTTTTGGCCCATCGTCAAGAGCGCGCCGCGACGATGGCGAAGGTGCCGCCGCTGGCGCGGGCCGTTTTGGTTTTGATGGGTTTTAACATGAAATTTATCTCCAATTTTCATCGTGCGGTTGGTTGTCGTAATTCCAACGGCGACGGACAGAATCGTCTTTACCAATCAAGCCGTCACGATTTGCCGATTCAACGTGTCCATCACCAAACAATGAATTGGAACGTTGATTGTGACGAAACGCCACCCAAAAACCATAAGAACGATTGAGCGGCCTATCTGACCAGATTGCATTTGGCCCAGAAAATATCGCTCCTGACATCGGAAAAAAATCTCCCATGACAATCATATCTGCGGGATTAACCACTTCGTGTTCCTGCCGCCCAGTTTCTTTCAAAAACGGTTCGTTTCCGAATGCTTTGCTCGCAATGCCTAATGGTTTTCGACTGCCCGAAGAATTGTAATAATTAACATCTCCGCTGCCGTCGCAATTTAAAAAATATTCACCCACGGCATCTTCTTTATTGCCGTCCTTCCATGAAGGACAAAACCAAATGCCTGGAGTGTTATTTGTTGAATCATGCCGAGGAGCAACTACATATTTTGAAGAAAATTCTGCGAGAATGTTCGGCGCAGTCGGCCAAGTGCCATTTGAATCCAAATACATCCTCACAGCCAAACCAATTTGCTTTAGATTACTTTGGCATTGAGTTGAGCGCGCTTTTTCACGCGCACGAGACAATGCTGGCAATAACAAGGCGAGCAAAATTCCGATGATGGCGATGACAACCAACAATTCAACAAGCGTGAAAGCTTTGTTCAAATTGCGTTGCATATTTCAAATTACAAAAGATGCCCCAACTTCTCCCGCTTGGTTTTCAGATACCGTTCGTTGTGCGGATTGGATTTGATTTTGATCGGCACCTGCTCGACGATTTTCAAGCCGTAGCCAGCCAGCCCGACGATTTTTTTGGGATTGTTCGTCAGCAGCCGGATGGTTTTGAGGCCGAGGTCAACGAGGATTTGCGCGCCGAGTCCGTATTCGCGCAGATCCATGCCGTAGCCGAGTTTTTCATTCGCCTCCACGGTGTCGTAGCCTTGTTCCTGCAATTTGTAGGCCTGAATTTTCGGCGCGAGACCGATGCCGCGTCCTTCCTGCCGCATGTAAACAATCACGCCACATCCCGCGTCGGCCACCTGCCGCATGGCCTGATGCAGTTGCGGCCCGCAGTCGCAGCGACGCGAACCGAAAACGTCGCCAGTCAGACATTCGCTGTGGACGCGGACGAGGACATTTTTGCGGCCGGCAATGTCGCCGCGCACGAGGGCGAGATGATTTTGTCCGTCCACTTTGGAACGATAGAGATGCAAATTGAAATCGCCATAGTCGGTGGGCATCTTCACGGTCTCAACGCGCTCGACGAGTTTCTCGCGGGTGCGGCGGTATTCGATGAGCGCGGCGATGGTGCAGATTTTTAATTTGTGTTTCTTCGCGAATTTTAACAGTTGCGGCAGCCGCGCCATCGTGCCGTCGTCGTTCACGACTTCCGCCAGCACGCCCGCCGGACGCAAACCGGCGAGCCGCGCGAGATCAATCGCCGCCTCGGTGTGGCCGGCGCGGCGCAGCACGCCGCCTTCGCGATAGCGCAATGGGAAAACGTGGCCGGGGCGCACCAGATCGTCAGGCTGCGTTTTCGAATTTGCCAGAAGCTGAATCGTGCGAGCGCGGTCGGCGGCGGAAATTCCCGTCGTCACGCCGCGCGCGGCATCCACGGAGATCGTGTAGGCCGTGCGCATCCGCTCCAGGTTTTGCTGCGTCATCAACGGCAGATTGAGCCGGTCGAGATCGCCGCCTTCCATCGGCACGCAAACCACGCCGGACGTGTAGCGCACCATGAAACTTAAATTTTGCGGCGTGGCCTTTTCGGCGGCGAAAATGAGGTCGCCCTCGTTTTCGCGGTCGGCGTCATCCACGACAATGACGATTTTGCCTTTGCGGATGTCGGCGAGGACGGCTTCGATGGGATCAAACTGCGTTTTCATCAATGGCCACAAACTAATCGCAGCGCGGGGAAAAGTCACCCCATTCGTGGACTTGCGGCGGGGGCGCGGATTTTTTTATTGTCGCAAACAGTAATTTGCTTAAAGTGCGTTTCAGTTTTCCGAATTGTTATTGGCGAGGGGTAAATGAACGCCGCGAAATAAAAATGTCATCCGAAGCTCCAGAAAAAAAAACCGGTGCGGCCGCCAGCCAGCCAGCCGTGGTCGCCGATTTGCAGGCCAGCCTACAGCGGCTCGACCAGCTTGCCAATCTCGGTCGCGTCGCGGCCAACGTCGCGCACGAAATCAAAAACGGCCTCGTCGCCATCAACACCTTCATGGAATTGCTGCTGGAAAAAAGCGCGGACCGGGAAATGGCCGGGGTGGTCCAGCGCGAGTTGAAGCGCATTGATAATCTCGTGACGCAGATATTGCGGCTGTCCGCGCCCAGGACGGCCGAGGTGAAGACGGTGCGCGTGCATGATTTGCTCGACCATTCGCTGCGGCTGCTGGAGCACCAGATGAAAACCCGGCTGATCACGCTCAAGCGAAATTACCGCGCGCCAGCCGATGCGGTGCGCGGCGATGAATCGCAGTTGCAGCAGGCGTTCATGAACCTGCTGCTCAATGCCGTTGAAGCGATGGGCAACAATGGCGAACTGGCCGTGACCACGGAAATCATCACGGACACGGACGGACGGCGGCGGTTGAAAATTTTTATCCGCGACACGGGGCCGGGCATCGCCCCGGAAAATTTGTCGCGGCTGTTTGAGCCTTTCTTCACCACCAAGAAAAACGGCACGGGCCTCGGCCTCGCGATCTGCCAGCGCGTGGTGCAGGAGCATCAGGGTTCCATCGAGGTCGAAAGCAAGGACGGCAATGGCTCGACCTTCATCATCACGCTGCCGGCGGAATAATTATTCACCGAGCAGGCGGTAGGGATTCACGGTGTCTTCGCCGACGCGCGTGGACGGATTGGCTTTCAGCGAGAGCGAAAACGCGATGGTGTAATCCGGTTGCTGCCCCACCTGGTTCAGCACGCGGAAAGTCAACGCGCCGGTGAAGCTGCGCAGATCGCGGTAGAGCGTGTAAAACTGTTCCTGCAAACGACCGTCCAAGGCGTTGTAATTGTGCGTGGCGCGCAGACCCCAGTTGTCGTTCACGCGGTAAAACAGGGTGCTGGTGATGAAATTATTTTCGTTCCAGGAGCCGGTGCTGTTGCCCCAGGTGCCGCCGCGCAGATACCAGTGGCCGATGCCCCAGCTCCAGCGTTCGCCGGGCATGAAGGTGATCTGGTGAAACGCCATGTTCAAATAGCCGCGATCAAGATCGTAGCGCACTTGCGATTCCAACGTGAGCCACGAGCGCGGACGCAGCGTGAACTGCGAATAGAGGTCGTTCAAATCGCTCTGCTTGTTGGTGCCGCCTTGGACGAGTCCGGGATCGAGCCGCCAGTCAAGCATGACATTCCAGTTCACCAGATCATCGAGCTGCCCGCCGCGTTTGGTCTGCAGCACGTTTCGCAGGCCGAAGCGGATCACGTTCTGCGCGTCCACGGAATCAATGCTGTTGTAGTCGGGGAAATCCACCGGCGAAAGCATCAGCGCGGGCATTTCGGAATCAAACTGCGGCAGTTGCGCAAACGGCGTGCTGGGGCGCGGGACAAAAACGTAATCCGCCGACGGCTCGATGACGTGGCGCAGGCCGTTAATTTGCAGAAATGAATTCGTCGCGTTCGCCCACAGTTGCGAGGCTTTGAAGGAGGTGCGGACGCCGGTGTTGAAAACGCCGCGATACGCTTCCGCGTTCGAGTTGGTGTAGCTCGCGCTACGACTATTGTAATAGGTGAAGCGTCCGCCGACGCGCGGCGCGACATTGAGCCAGTTGAAAAATGTCCACGGCAAAGTGAGTTGATGGTAGGTGTCGGCGCGCGTGGCAGAGTCGGCGTAAAAACCATTCGTGCCGGGATAAAGTCCGTTGGTCAAGGTGACGAATGAGCGATACCAGCCCACCGAACTTTCGCTGTCGTAATAAACCGGCGTGCCAAAAACCTGCTGGCGGAAACCGGTCAGCTTCACGTCCGGCAGCCGCTCGATCTGGTTGAAAAAGCTGTTCACGCGCGGCGTGGCCAGCGCGTCGAGACTCCAGTTGTCCCAGTATTTATTGAGTTCCACGAACGTGTTCGGCTGGGGGTTGGCCGTGTATTCACCTTCAAAAAAGTCGTGCAGCACAAGCGGGTCGGACTGGTAATTCACCTGCGCCTTCACATTAAAATTCGTCGCCGGCGTCGCCTGCCAGCCGAGATAAAAGCGCTGGCGGTTTTCCGGGATGTTGCCGAACTGCGGGATAGCAGTCGCGCCATTCGTGATGGTAAAAATACTCGAGCTAGTGTTCGCGCGACTGTCATACTGGTAATAATACTTCATCTCTGCGTTGCCCCACTGGCCGAGATGCAGGTTCACATCCGGCCCGAAGCCCACGCCGCGAAGTTCGCGATAATCCAGATGGATTTTCCCGTCCGCCACGTCGCCCAGAAACCAGGTGTAAGTGTTCAGCGCATACGCGCCGTAACGGCTGTTGTAACCTGGGATGATGGTGAAATGATTCGCGTGCAGCCCAAGGTTGCGCTTGTAATACGGAAAATAAAACACCGGCACGCCCTCGGCGAAAAGCACCGCGTTCCACATCTCGACGGATTTGCCGGGAATGATCTTGATGCGGCTCGCGCGGACACGATACGCTGGCTCGGCGTAATCATCCGTCGTCACAAACGCACTTTGCGCCGTGTAAATGCGGTTGCTGCCGTCACCCGTCAATTGCGTGCCGCCCGCGAAGACCGGCGCCTTGCCCGTGCGAAACTGTTCACTGCGCATCTGCCGCGTCTTGAAATTGTAGCGGATGTGTTCGCCCACCCAGAGCTGGTCGCCGGATTCGATGCGCACATTGCCATCGGCCTCCACCTCGCCCGTTTTCCTGTTCACCGAGGCGCTGTCCGCCGTAAGCACCGCGCTGCCCTGGTTGTAGTTCACATAGATGCCGTTCGTGCCGATGGCCGTGCCGGACGCGAAGTCATACTCCACCCCGCCCTCGACCGTGCCGGGAAGAATCTGGCTCAACGCCTCCACTTCCCACGACGCTTCGTCCTCGGCGATGGCGGAAAAAGAAAACAGCGCGGCCAGGAAAATCAGCGCAATGGCGGGAAATGGTTTCATTCGGCGCGGCCAATTAAACAGAACGGACCGCCACTGCCAAGCCGGATTTGATTTCCTCCTAATCGTAATCCTGCTCTTAATCTTAATCGCCGGACAAACCGATTAAGATTACGATGACGATTAGGATTAAGATTCTTTCAGCCACCGCGCCACGTCCATCGCCGCGTAAGTGATTAAAATGTCCGCGCCCGCGCGCCGCATCGCCAGCAAACTTTCCAGCGTCACACCGCGCTCATCAATCCAGCCGTTCGCCGCCGCCGCCTTGATCATCGCGTGTTCGCCGCTCACGGCGTAGGCGGCGGTGGGCAGGCCAAATTCTTTTTTTACGCGATGGATGATGTCGAGATATGCCAGTGCCGGCTTGACCATGACGATGTCCGCGCCTTCCTGGATGTCCAATGCAACTTCGCGCAACGCCTCATTCGCGTTCGCCGCATCCATCTGATAACTGCGCCGGTCGCCGAACTGCGGCGTGGACTCGGCCACTTCGCGGAACGGCCCGTAAAACGCCGACGCAAACTTCGCCGCGTAACTCATGATCGGTGTGTCGGAAAAACCTTCGTTGTCCAGTTCCGCGCGAATGGCACGAACGTGACCGTCCATCATGTCGCTCGGTGCGACGATGTCCGCGCCCGCCGTCGCGTGGCTCGCCGCCGTGCGCGCCAGCAGCTTCAACGTCGGGTCGTTCAAAATCTTTCCGCCCTGCACCACGCCGCAATGACCGTGCGCCATGTATTCGCACAGGCACACGTCCGTGATGACGAGCAGCGACGGCAATTCCTTTTTCAGCAACTGCACCGTTTGCTGCACGATACCGTTCTTCGCGTAAGCGCCGCTCGCCTTGTCATCTTTTTTATCGGGAATGCCGAAGAGCAGCACGGCGGGAACGCCGAGCGCGTATGCGCTGGCCGCCTCGCGCAGAATTTCATCCGGCGACAATTGAAACACGCCGGGCATGGCGTTCACGGGACAACGCAGCTTCTTCCCGCTGCGGGCGAACAACGGCAGCATGAGCTGCGCAACATTCAACGACGTTTCCGCGACGAGGCGGCGCATCGCGGGCGAAGTCCGCAACCGGCGCGGACGGGCGACAGGAAATCCGGGCAAATTCAT
>DMQW01000336.1:15103-17965 GCA_003455565.1 Limisphaerales bacterium | reverse complement strand
GATGGCGTCTTCGCCGCAGATGTAGCCATCCACATCGCCGACGAGCGCCAGCGTGTCGGCTTCGTTCAGCGGGCCGCGCGCGTGGATGATTTCCCAGCCGGTCTGCGCGAGCAAATCGTGGTGAGCACCGGGGGTGTCTTGGAACGAAGTGGTGGTTAGCAAGATTTTCATGGGAACAGGATAAAAAATCGGCGGCGACGGGTCAAAAAAATAACCCCCGAACGTTTGTTCGAGGGCTGCAATTCGGTTTGAAAATTTGGCATGTCAACCTGTGCCGAGTTCCGAGCGCGCCAGAACATTCAGGCGTTCCTGCGCCTGCCGAGTCATATCCGTGAAAATCATCGAGACGTGGTAGCCGCTGTGTTTGCTGCCGGCACAGGCGATGACAACGCCGTTGCAGGAAAGTCTGCTGCCGTCCAGCGGCGATTGCAGCGAGACGGTCATCTCACTCCATTCGTTGAAGGCCGTGGGGCTGCGAAATTCAATGCCGTTTTTGTGGACGGAAACTGTTTCAGCGGAAAGTTCCAGTTTTGCATTTCGTCCCGAGACATTTACCGGTTGCCCGAAGGAATTTGCACCGGTCAATTTTTTTGCGCTCATAAATTCATAAAGTTAAGTTAACTTAACACGTCGTCCGAATCCGTCAAATTAGCGGATTAAATCTTTCGGATTAGCTCACCACTCAATCACCGCTGCGCCCCAGGTCAGGCCGGCACCGAAAACAACGAGCAAAATCAGGTCGCCGCGCAGGATTTTCCCCGACGCCACCGCTTCATCCAGCGCGATGGCGACCGAGGCGGCGGAGGTGTTGCCGTATTTGTGGAGGTTGATGAACAGTTGTTCCGGCGTCGTTTTGAGGCGGTCGCTGACGGCATCAATAATGCGCTGGTTCGCCTGATGCGGAATGACGCACTTGATTTTGGTGATGTCAATTTCGCAGCGGCGCATCGCTTCATGCGCGGCGGAAACCATCGCCTGCACAGCGTTCTTGAAAGTTTCCTTGCCGTCCATACGGAGAAAATGCAGGCCGTCCGCGACGGAAGTCAGCGTGGCCGGACAGGCGCTGCCGCCGCCGGGCATCGAGAGCAAATCCGCCTTGTTGCCGTCCGCGCCCATGACGGCGGTGAGCAGGCCGTGGGAATTTTCGCGATGCTGCAAAATCGCCGCGCCCGCACCGTCGCCGAAAAGCACGCAGGTGTTGCGGTCCTTCCAGTTCACGATGGACGAAAGTTTTTCCGCGCCGACGACGAGCACCGTTTCGTAAGTGCGCGACATGATGAACTGCTGGCCGATCTCCAGCGCGTAAATGAAACCGGAGCACGCGGCTTCGATGTCGAATGCCGCCGCCCGCGCCGCGCCGATTTTGCGCTGCACGAAACACGCGGTGGAAGGAAACGGCATGTCGGGCGTAAGCGTCGCGACGATGATCAAATCAATCTGGCCGGCGGTGATGCCGGCCATTTTCATCGCGCGGGCGGCGGCCTTGGAGGCGAGGTCGGAAGTGAATTCATTCGCGGCGGCGATGCGGCGCTCCTTGATGCCGGTGCGGGAAATGATCCATTCGTCCGTGGTCTCGACCATTTTTTCGAGTTCGGCGTTGGTCAGGATTTTTTCCGGCACATACGAACCGACGCCGGTGATGGAGCAGGTGCGGCCCTGGAAATTATGTTTGGCGCGCGGATTTTTCATGAGTTCGCAGGAACGGAGACATCGGCGGCGGCGAGGGTTTTGTTCGCGGCGGCGATGGCACTGGCAATGGTCTGGTTGATCTGGTTTTGGATGGACGCGGCGGTGACGCGGATGGCGCTGGCCACGGCGCGTTCGCGCGCGGAGCCGTGGGCCTTGAACACAAGATTCTTGAAGCCGAGCAGCGGCGCGCCGCCGTGAACTTCGGGGTCCATGCGGCGGCGGATGGCGCGAAAAGCCTCTTTCGCCAGAACCCCGCCAATCTGTCGTTTTGTGTTCTGCGTCAGCTCACGCTTGAGCATCGAGAACACCGCGACGGCGAGGCTTTCGGAAGTCTTTAAAACAATGTTGCCGACAAAACCGTCGCAGACGACGACATCAACATGGTCTTTGAAAAGGTCGTGACCTTCGATGTTGCCGATGAAATTCAGGTCGAGTTTTTTGCAGAGCTTGAAGGCTTCGAGCGTGAGTTCGTTGCCCTTGGAATCTTCCGTGCCGATGCTCAAAATGCCGACGCGCGGGTTTTTCCGTTTCAGAATTTCGCGCGAATAGACATTGCCCATCACGGCAAACTGCGCGAGATGGATCGGCTTGCACTCGATGTTCGCGCCGGCATCGAGCAGCACAAATTCATTGCCCTGACGCGGAACTACGGCGGAGATGCAGCCGCGATCCACGCCGGGAATGCGGCCGATCTTGAACGTCGCCGCCGCAAAAATGCCGCCGGTGTTGCCGAGGGAAATCAGCGCGTCCGCCTTGCCTTCCTGAACGAGTTCAGCGGCGCGGCCAATCGAGGAATCCTTTTTTTTGCGGAGCGCAACGACGGGTTTGTCATCCATCTCCACCACTTCGGTGGCATGGACGACGCGGACACGATGGTCACGAAAACCTCGCGGCGGCAACGCGGCATGGATTTCATCCTTGTTGCCGACGAGGTAGATGGCGGAGATGCTTTTGTTGTTCTCCAAGGCGCGTTTCACGCCGGCGATGACGACACCGCAGCCGTGGTCACCGCCCATGACATCCACTGCAATGCGCATAAATGATTAGTTTTAAGTTTTTAATTATGGGTTTTTAGTTGAAGCGGCGAACCGTTCCTCGACCAAAACTTAAAATTAGAAATTAAGAACTAATTTTTTTTAAGCGCCCGCCGTAACGGTCAACACTTGCCGGCCT
>DMQW01000336.1:2539-15004 GCA_003455565.1 Limisphaerales bacterium | reverse complement strand
ACGGTCAACACTTGCCGGCCTTTGTAGAATCCGCATGCCGGGCAGACGCGGTGGGGAATCGCCGGGGCGTCGCATTGCGGGCATTTGCCCAGTTGCGGCAGTTTGAGAACACTGTTGTAAGCGCGGCGCATATGTTGCCGGCTCGTGGACGGTTTGCGTTTTGGAACACCCATAAATTTAGTTGTTTAGTTTCAGTTTATCCAGCTCGACCCATGCCAATGGCTTCGGGTCTTCTTTGTTTTCGGCCTCGCTGGCCTTGATTTTTTTACTCAATCCCGCACAGTCCGGCTGGCACAACGGATGTTGCGGAAATTCTAACAGCGTATCTTCCCGCACAAACGGAGTCAAGTCCACGCAATCGTTATTAACGGACACCTTGTCCTCGCCTTCCAACGGCAGATGCACCGTCCAGTCATCCAGCTGCAATTCATATTTGAATACTTTCAGGCAGCGGACGCATTCGCAGTCCAAAGTCAGCCGCAACGAGCCTGTCACGAGCAGGCTGTCGTCCAGAAGTTCGACCTGCAAATCGTAGCGCAACGGCTTTTCCGCCCGAACCATTTCATCGGTCACGCCAAAATCCAGCTCGGCGACCGGCAATTCACCTTGCAGATGAATTTCGCCCTCCTCCAGATGGCGCAGGTTGAACTTTAACATGGCTTTCAAACTTTAAACTTTTTCGCCGGCTTCAATTTTTTCGTCAGGGCCGTCTGCACATTGGGCGGGACGAACTGGCTGACCTCGCCGCCCAGCCGCGCGATTTCCTTCACGATGCGGGAACTCAAAAATGTGTAAGTGTCCTTGGGCATCATGAAAATCGTCTCGATGTTTTCGTCCAGCTTGCGGTTCATCAGCGCGAGCTGGAACTCAAATTCAAAATCCGAAACGGCGCGCAGCCCGCGCACAATGGCCTTGGCTCCGCGCGACGCGACGTATTCCACCAGCAGGCCGTCAAAGGAATCGGCCTCGACATTGGGCAGTTGCGCCACGGCTTTTTTCACGAGCGCCACGCGTTCGTTGAGCGTGAACAGCGGATGTTTGCTCTCGTTTTTCGCCACGGCCACAATGACGCGGTCAAACAGTTTCGCCGCCCGCTGGATCACGTCCAGATGGCCGTTGGTCAGCGGATCAAAGCTGCCGGGATAAATCGCGATGCGCATGGTTGATTTGTAATTGTTGATTTTTGGTTTTGAGATGGCCGACGGCTCAACGTCCCGACCTGATTAACTTAAAATTAAAAACTGAAAATTCAAAACTATTCCTTCGACTGCCACGGCACCTCGTAAATGCGGACGGCATTGCGGATGCCCTTGACGGTCACGGGAAACAGTTCCGCGCACGTTGACGCCAGCTTCGGATCGAGGCGCAGCAGATGGTTGTAGGTCGTGTCGCTGATGATGATGCGGCCGCTGCCGGAAACGCCTTCGAGCCGGCTGGCGAGATTCACTTCGCGGCCAAAGACGGTGTAGTTGTAAATATGCGCGTCCGAACCCATCAGGCCGACGGTGACGAGGCCGGTGTTGATGCCCGTGCCGAGCTGGAGCGCGACGAGCATCGGCCTGGGCGGCAATCCGGCGGACACCCGGGCGCGGTTTTCAATTTCACGCGAAGCGTTTTGCGCGAGACGTTTTTGGTTTAATTCAAAAATCGCCCGTTGCGCATCAATGGCGGCGCGGACGCAGTTCAACGCATGTTTTGTGTCTGAAACAGGTGCGTTCCAGAAAGCCATCACACAGTCGCCGATATATTTGTCGAGCGTGCCGTTATATTTTTTGACCGAGTCCGCCACGGCGGCGAGATATAGGTTGACGGTCTCCAAAGTTTCACGCGCAGATTCATCAAAACATTTTTCCGCCGCCGCCGCGTCAAGCTGGCTGTGGCGGACAAATTCGGCGACCTGCTCCTGCATCTGGTCGGTGAGCGTGGTGAACCCGCGCACATCGGCAAAAAACACGGAGACTTCGCAGCGCGCGCCGCCGAGGGAAAGTTTCTCGGCCTTGAGCAGTTCATTGACGACCTCCGGGGCGACGATCTTGGAGAAAACGGATTTGACCCGGCGCTGTTCGCGCTCCTCAAACACGACGCGATAGGTCACGAGGCTGATGTGTTCGCACAGAATCGCGCCGATGACGGGAAAGATGATCGGCAGCCAGAAGCGGAATTCCACGAAGGCAAAAAACGCCAGCCCGATGTAGCCGCAAATGAGCAGCAGCGTCGCGGCGGAAGCGGTGAACGCGCGGAGTTGCCAGGTCAGAAATACGGCGAGCAAACCGAGAAAAATGATGAGCGCCATTTCCGTGGTGAGCGTTGCCCGCTGGATGAACCGGCCGGTGATGACCGAGTTGGCCACGTTCCAATATTTACTGACGAAGAGTGTGTCGCGCTCCAAGGGCGTCGCGCCGCGGTCGGTGAGGTCGTTGCCTTGCGCGGCGGAACCGACGACAACCAGCTTGCCGCGAAATGGCTTGCTCAAGCCATTGATTTCGCCGCGCAGACGTTGTTTGTCCTGCTGCAATAGATTTTCAACTGGCATGCGCAGCAGGTTTGGATTGGTCGGCGTCATCCGCCAGTCAATGTAAAAATAGCCGTTGGAATCCACGGGAATGGTGCGTTCAATGCCGTTCGTGCCGCGCAAAATTATCTGGCCATGCGCCAAATCAATTTCGGCGCGGGCCAGATCAAGTTGCAATTCCTGTGCGGCCATGACGATGCCCAAATCCCAGACACGTTCGAACGGCTTGTCGTGGCGCTTCCAGCCTTTCGGAATTTCATCCCCGACAAAATCCGTGAGATCAAAATTTCCATCAGCATCGAGCGCCACTTCAATTCCTTTGCCGTTCGGCTCTGGGAAAAAAATGCGGCCCGGCTCGATGCGCGCTTTTTGCAGATTGATGCCGAACTGTTGCGCGGCGGATTTGAAGGCCGGATGCCATTTCAAACTAAAACTTTTGATGCGGCGCAAAACACCGTCGGAATCTTTTTCCGTCGAGATGTCGCCCAGCGCGAGGCTGTTAGTCGTGAACAGGTCGGGCGGCGTCACTTCGTCGGTGAAAGCGGAAATGACATTGCCAGCGCGGCGCATTTGCAGCGCGAAAAAATCGTCCGATTCAATCAAGCTGCCGTCCGCCATTTCCACCGGCGCATGATCCGGACGCAATTCGCCGAACAACACATCGAAGGCGACGGCTTTTGCGCCTTGGGCAGACAACTCTTCAACCAACCGGCCATAAACATGGCGCGGCCAGTAAAGTCCGTAAGGTCGGCCCATCAATCCGTGCCGAATGGCGGCGATGCTGGATTCTTCCATTGAGACGAAGGCGAGATTAGTGGCGGTGGGCGTGGGAAATTTTTGCGCGGTGCGGACGCGCAAATCATAGGTCATGCGCTCCAGCCGGTCAAAAAAATCTGGGTTGCTCAGCCGGAGGCCGCCAACGAGCGCCAGCACCAGCAGCACCAGAATAACCGGCGCGCGTTTGAGGCGTTTGAATTGCACGCTGTGGAATTAAACAAAAAACCAGCGCAACTCAAGGCTGCGCTGGTTTGGTGAAGTAGTTTTCTGGCTAAAATTGAAACTGGTCGAAAAATTGAAACTGGCCGATGGTGGGGGAGACGTAAGTGATGGTCCGGTCAAAGGTGAAATTAACCTGTTCAATGTAGAGGGTCTTCAGTGCGGTGAAAATTCGGTTCAATTCCCCGACAAGTGCCGCCGGGATGGACGCTGGAGATCCGGTTGCTGGATCGATCAACTGGCCTTCGAGGATTTGAAACGTCTGTTTGGTGCCATTCGGCAGGGTCATGTCAAGCGCCAGTCCGCCGGTTTTGCTTTCATAAACGTTCACGGAGCCATCCGCACCAAGGCTGAACTTGGTTCCACGGACACCGGCAATACCGTTGGGAATCTTGACGATGTATTGGGACGCACCGGAAAGTTTTAACACGCTGGCAAAAATTTTACCCTGCTTCAAATCCAGTTCGGTGTCGCTGACCGTGTCCGCCCCGGTATCGGTGGTGTTGAGTTTATCAATGGCCAGCGTGGTGTTGGGCGTCAGCCGCACGACATTTTGTTCAGCCGTAGGCGTGTAGGTAATCATGCCCCGGACTTGTTGATCGCGTGCGAGGGAGATGCGCTCGGGCGCCCATTTGGCCTGTGGCAGGTCAATCTCTTTGCCGAGGATGACATCCACCACGCCATTGTCGCTGGTGCGGATTTGTGAGCCGGCGGCAAGGTATTTGCCGGGAACAAGCGGATGCCAGACTGCCCCATTATCCAGCGAGTAGGTGCAATTGCCTTCGATGCGAACCACGGTGGCAAAGCCCGGTTTGGAGTCCTGCGCCGATGCCGTGGCAACCACGCCGGTCAGCACGCAAAAAAACACCGAGGCAGCGAATATGTTCTTGTAGTTTTTCATAAATAAATTTTCTGACACTTAATTCTGACACTTAAAACTGAAAGACTATAGCCGCTGTTCGCAAGGATTGTCAATTGTTATTTTCTTTCAAAATCCGGACGGCAGCAGCGGTTGTCCGGAAGCCTTTTGGAGCAGTTTTGACTCGCAAATCCGGAGGTAGTTTTGGGCGATGTTGTTGTTATGGCTGTCGAGTTTCAGCGAGCGCAGAAACCACTGCCGCGCGGCGGCGTAGTCGCCGGTCTGGACGAAGTGCCAGCCGATGTTCGCGGTCATGTAATAGCCGTTCGGGTCGCGCGCCTCGGCGGCGCTGAAGAACGGCTCCGCCTCGGCATGTTTCCCGATCCAGTCAAGGCACATGCCCGTGCGCAAAAAGTCGTAGCCATCGTGTGGATTTAGCCCGGTGCCGCGCGCATACCAGTCCTGCGCCGTCTGCGCGAGCGTGGCGAAATCCTGCCCGCCGTCCAGGCTTTGGGTGCGGAAACATTCGCCGATTTCGTAGGCCGTCTGGAAATTCTTTGGTTCATGCGCGAAGGCCTGCTGCAAGGCCGCCGCCCGCGCGGGCGACCAAACCGGCAGTTTTTCCGCTCGCGCCAGCCACCAGGCCTCGCCACCACGCCGCCAGTCTTGTGACGTAAAATAAACCGCCACCGCGCCCAGCATGATCGTCAACGCCAGCGTCACCGGCAGGCGCACCCGAAACCAGTGCCGCTCGGTTGCGAACCGCAGGTTGCTCGCCAGCAGCGCCAGCAGCGTCACGCCGATGAGCGCGTTCGCCGGGATGTGCAGGTTGAAATCCATCGCCGAATGCACCGCCAGCGCGGCCAGCCCGCAGACCGCCCCCAGAAAAAATGCGAAACGATTGCTCTGTCCGTGACCAAAATCATTTTCCTCGCGCCGGACGTGCGGCCACGTTTTTACCAGTCCGAAAATAAAAATTCCAATTCCCGCAAAAACAATCACGCCGCCCACCACGCCCCAGTCCGCCAGCAGGTTCAAATAATCATTGTGCGCCCGGTCGGGCCGGGCCTGGACGATTTCCGGCCGGTATTCGCGGAAACGATAATCATAATGCGCCGGTCCGACGCCCCACCAAAAATTGTCCCGCCACATCTGCGCCGCCGCGCCCCACATTTGCCGCCGCGAATCCGAACTCGCGCCAATCACCTCCAACCCGCTGTCTCCGTCCGGACTGGCGACGCGCTGCATATAACCCACCGTTTTGGATAAATAGTGCGAGGTCAAATACCCGCCGCCCGCCAGCATCACCACCAGCAACAGCACCGCCTTCAACCGGTGATTCCCATGGCCCAATAAAATTCCCAGCAGCAAAAAAATTCCCGCCGCCGCCGCCATCCAGCCGGCGCGCGAAAACGTCACCGCCAGACCCGCCACCATGGCCACCGCCGCGTAGCCCAGCAAAATCCGCGTCACGACGCTCACGCGCCCGACCAGCAGAAATGCCAGTGCCAGCGGCAGCAGCATGGCCAGAAAACCCGCGAGATTATTGGGCGAAATGAAGGTTCCTGACGCGCGGCCCGGATACGGCGAGATCATGTTCCAGACCTGGTTGGAATGATGCGCCAGTTGCGCCACCGCGTAACCCGCAATCAAAGTCGCCAGCGCGATCAACGTGAAACTGATGATGAGCGCCTCGTCCTGCCCGTGCAGATTGTTCACCACCGTAAAAAATAAAAACGCGAACAGCACGACCTGGATCATTTCCAGTCGCGCCACATATTCGATGTCCGCCGTGAAATATCTGGCGACCGCGTAAAGCGTGAACGCCACGACCGCCCACGCCAGCGGCGGCCAGAGCAATTTTGGTTTGCGGTCCAGCCACAACCGGACGACCCACAAAACGAACACGCCCGCCGCAAGCCCTTGCACCACCAGAAACGCCCACGCATCCACCGCGCCAAATGCCAGCGGCGCGAAGGTCAACATTCCCAGCACGAGCAATAAAATTCCGCGCTCGCACCACCAGTCCAGATTTTTCCGGGTCAAAACCATTCAAGATTTGTAGCAGCCGACGGGCATCGGCTCAAATTTATTTTGATGAAGAATGAGCGGACTCACGTCCGCTGCTACGATTTTGGGGACGGCTCCGCCGGGCGGTATTCCAGAATTTCGCCGGGCTGGCATTGCAGATGTTCGCAAATGGCTGCGAGCGTGGAGAAGCGGATGGCTTTGGCCTTGCCGGTTTTGAGGACGGAGAGGTTTTGCGGGGTGATGTCCACGCCATCGGCCAGATCGTTCAGCCGCATTTTGCGCTGGGCGAGAACCACGTCGAGATTGACGATGATGGGCATAAACTTAAACCGTCAATTCCTGTTCCTCTTGCAGTTCCTGCGCTTCCTTCAACAGCCATGCGACGAAAATGAGTGTCAAACCGGCAAACAAACCGCCTGAATTCCAAGCATCTGAAATTTGGAAAACTCCGTGTCCAATCTCGTAAAAAAGAACTTCAAAAAGCCAAAGGACAATCCACCATTTGCCAGCAGCATCTAAATTTCCGACGGTTTTCGCGTCGAACAAATATCCGTTCTTGAGCCGGTCGAAAAAACGGAAGAGCTTTAAATTTACGACAAAGGAGAGTGCCAGCAATATTGCTACGCCGCCTTGCAAATACAATGTCGCCGAGTTGCCGATTTGATTCCATAATTTGACGGCTTGAAGTAGAACAGTAGGTATTCCAATTCCAATCCAGAGAACTAATCCGGCGAACAAAATATGCCTGATAATTTTGCTGACCTTGATGATTTTTGCTTTGTTTTGAAAGTTTTTCATAATGTGGTTGGGTTTGTTTTTCGTGCAGTTAAACGGTCAATTCCTGTTCCTCCTGAATCTTCCGGCCTTCGTCCATGATCCAGGCGACAATGTAAATTGCTCCGCCAACGACGATCCACGGAGAGGCCACTCCTTCCAGCAGCACCCACGGAAAAACGATTCCCCCCATGTAGACAACATTGGCAGCGACGGCGAGTATGCCGTAACCAGCCAGATAACTTCCCAGTTTTTTCATTTCCGAAACATTTGCCTCGGAAAAAATCACTCCTTTTTCATACAGGCACAACAAACGGTAAAAAGAAATGACGCCAAGCAGATAAACGCACGTTCCAATCGCGCCAAACAAATACATCAGCTTGGGGATGTCTGCGGCACTGGCATAGGGATGGTTAAATATTGAAACCATGCCGGTCGCCAGATGGAGGCTTTTGAGGTTGAAAGCCACAACGCACAGTGGCACGACAAAGTAAAACAGCACGCAGACTTTCAAGATACGGCTGATCTTTTGGATTCGATTCAAGCGAGGACTTGCTTTTGTGGAAATTTCATTCGCATTCATGGCACAAAGAATAAACCAATCAATTCCGTTAGTCAAGTCTTTTTTATCGGAAAACGATAAATAAAATCCGATTAACAAGTTGTCGCGCAACCCGTTTTCCGTGTCCTTGCTTTGTCCGGCGTCACAGCTTATTCTGAAAACGCCGTGAAACAACCGTCCATCAACGTCGAGGAAAAGATTGACCGCTTCGTCGGGCGTCGCACCAAGACGCCGGACAGTTTGCGGGCGGGAATGCAATTGCAGGAAACGGCGGCACAACTTCACAAGGCTTTCAAACATCGCTGGATGCCAAAAGGTATCTATCGTTTCAAAACTCACGAGGAGGCGGACGCATGGATGACCAAAATGCTGGCGCGCAGCGGCCTGACGAAAACCTGATCAGCCGTCCACCGACGGAAGCTGATCTGGTAAGTCTCTGCCGTGAATTAAATCAGCGCGGCGCAAAATATATCGTGATCGGCGGCCTGGCCATCATTGCCGCCGGACGCCCGCGCATGACCACGGATGTTGATTTGATGGTGGCGGCGGATTTGGAAAATGAGGCGAAAGTTTTCTCCGCGCTCGCCACTTTGCCTGACAACGCCGTGCGCGAACTTCAACCCGGCGAATTGCAACTGCACAATGTCATCCGTGTCGGCGACGAAATCATGGTGGATTTATTGCGTTCAGCCGGCGGAATAGATTATGCCGAGGCGGCAAAATATGTCGTTGTGCATGAACTGGACGGTGTGCCAATTCCATTTGCCTCGCCGCGCTTGCTCTGGCGCATGAAAGTTGTGACACGCCGCGAAAAGGATGCGGGTGATCTGGTTTTTCTTCGTCAGTGGTTCGCCGAACGCGGGGAAGAACCACCGCAAGTTTGATTCTTCGCACAATTCATTCTAGTCTTTCCAAAATTTATGACCGACCCGCGTTATACCAAACTGGCCAAGCTGCTCGTGAACTATTCCACCGAGCTGAAAAAAGGCGACCGCATCCTGCTCGAAATGATTGACGTGCCGGACGAGTTCACCGTCGAACTCATCCGCGCCGTGCGCGCGGCGGGCGCGACGCCGTTCGTCGAGACGCGGCACACGCGCGTCGGGCGCGAGCAGTTGCTCGGCATCACCGAAGCGCAGGCCGCCGTCATCCGCGACCTCGAAATGTTCCGCATGAAAAAAATGCAGGCGTATATCGCCATTCGCGGCGCGGACAACATGAACGAAAATTCCGATGTGCCGAGCGACCGCGTGCAGCTTTATTCGCGCGTCATCCGGCCGGTGCAGGATTATCGCGTGAACAAGACGCGCTGGTGTGTGTTGCGCTGGCCCACGCCGAGCATGGCGCAGGCGGCGGGCATGAGCACCGAGGCGTTTGAGAATCTGTATTTCGACGTTTGCACGATGGATTATGCGAAGATGGGCAAGGCGATGGGGCCGCTGGAAAAGCGCATGGCGAAAACAAATCAAGTCCGGCTCGTGAGTCCCGGCACGGATTTAAGTTTCAGCATCAAAGGCATCGGCGCGAAGATGTGCAAGGGCGACCGCAACATTCCCGACGGCGAGGTCTTTTCCTGCCCGGTGAAAAATTCCGTGAACGGTGTCATCCAGTTCAACACGCCGACGCTTTATTCGGGAACGAAATTTGGAAATGTGCGGCTAGTCTTGAAGGACGGAAAAATTGTCGAGGCGACGGCGAACAACACTAGGCGGCTGAATGAAATCTTGGACACGGACGCCGGCGCGCGTTACATCGGCGAATTTTCGCTCGGCTTCAATCCGTATATTTTAAGCCCGATGTGCGACATCTTGTTCGACGAAAAAATTGCCGGCTCGCTGCATTTCACGCCGGGCAACGCCTATGAAGATTGCGGGAACGGCAACAAGAGCGCGATCCACTGGGACATGGTTTTGATCCAGCGCAAGGACTGGGGCGGCGGCGAGGTGTGGTTCGACGGCGAACTGATCCGCCAGAACGGAATTTTTCTGCCGAAAGAATTGCAGCCGCTGAATCCGGCGAATCTGAAATAATTTATGATTTGCGATTGATGATTTTTGATTGCCGTCTTGGAGCAGGCGCAAAGACTTTTTGCAAATCGTAAATCGTAAATTTCTTCAGGGCGCGTCCTTGAGAATCGTCAGGAACTGTTTCATCGCGGGCGAGAGCACTTTGTTTTTTTTGTAAATCGCGGCGAGGGGACGGAAAAACTGGCCGTCTTCGATTTCCACGGACGCCAAAGTTTGCTTGGCGATTTCCTGGATGACGGTGCCGAGCGGCACGATGGAGATGCCGGCGTCAATTTCCACCGCGCGTTTCACGGTCTCGACGTTGTCGAATTCCATGACGTGCTTCACCTCCACGTGGTGTTCCTTCAAGATTTTATCGAGCGCCTTGCGCGTGGGAATGTCGGGTTCAAAGCCGATGATTTTCTGCCCGGCGAGCGCCTTGAGCTTGATGGATTTTTGCTGGGTGAACGGATGCTGCGGATGGCAGATGAGCACGAGCGGCTCCTTGCGCAGCGGAATGATTTCCAGTTTGGAATCCTTGACCGGATAGGCGACGAGGCCGAGGTCAACGACGTTGCTGAACACGTCGTCATAAACCTGGTTGGCGCGGCGATACTCGACGTGGATGTTGACCGTCGGGTAGCTCTTCATGAACTTTTTAACATACGGCGGCAAATCGTGCAGGCCGATGGAATAAATCGTGGCGACCCGGATCGTGCCGGAAATGATGTCCTTCAACTCCTGAAGTTTGCTGTGCAGCGACTCATAAGTCTGAATGATTTGCTTGCTGTAATCGTAAAGCACCTGGCCTTCCCGCGTGAGGCGGAATTTCTTTTTGCTGCGTTCAATCAGCAGCGATTTGAACAGGCGTTCCAGCGCGCTGATTTGCTGGCTGACCGCCGACTGGGTGACGTTGTTGATCTGGGCGGCCTTGGTGAAACTTTCGGTTTCGGCCAGATCACAGAAAACTTTCAGGCTTTCAATTTGCATAAGTTGATTTAACCAGAATCGCGACGGTCAGTCAACCTCTGGCGCAGATGCCAGCACGGACTTCACCTTGAGCAGCAGTTCCGAGCTGGTGAACGGTTTTTGGAGATAGCCTGCGCCCACCTTTTTGTCTTCGGCCATCACATAGCCGCTGGTGCATATGATGGGCAGCGCCGGGTCGGCCTGCCGGATGTGTTCGATCAATTCCCGTCCGCTCATGCCCGGCATCACGAGGTCGGTGATGACCAGATCCACCTTCGTGGCCGGTTGTGACAAAATGGCCAACGCCTTCTGGCCGCTGCTGGCGGTCAAAACGTGATAGCCAAATTCCGATAAAATCGTTTCGGACATGGTCAGCAGCAGGCTTTCATCGTCCACCACGAGGATGGTGCCCGAACCATGCAAACTCTTGTCCGTGCCCGAAGATTCAAGCACGAAAGTTTTTTCCGCCGGCAGATAAACCCGCGCGGAAGTGCCTTTGCCCAGCTGGCTGGAAATCGCCACGCCCCCGCCGTGATTGGTGATGATGCCATAAACCAGCGCCAGCCCCAGCCCGCGATGCGGCGGTTTTTTCGTTGTGAAAAAAGGTTCGAAAATCCGCGGCAACGATTCCGCCTTGATGCCCGTCCCGCTGTCCGAAATTTCCACGCAGACATAAGTGCCCGCCGTCAGCCGCACATTACGGTCCTGCGTGGCCTGCGTCAGTTCCACATTCCGCGTCTCCACTGAAATCTGGCCGGTGGCGTTGGCGGCGAACGCCTCCACCGCGTTCTCCAAAATTTTCGTCAACGCCTGCTGCACCTTCGCCTCGTCCACGCGAGCTTCAAACAATGACCGTTCCGGCGTCAGCCGCCAGGTGAATCGCGTGCCGTGCGCATTGCGAAAAAAATCCACGCAACGGCCGGCCACCGCGTTCAGATTGCACGCCGGGGCGCGGCGTGCCTCTTTTTCCTGCCGGCTGAACAACGCCAGTTCGCTGGCGATTTCCGCCGCGCGCGCCGCCGACTTCTCCACCTCCAGCAACGAATGCCGCCACGGATGATCCGGCTCCGCCTTGCCCAGCAGCAACGAAGTATGCGCCAGCACGCCGGTCAGTGCGTTGTTGAAATCCAGCGAAACCGTCCGCGCCAGTTGCAACACGCAGTCCAGTTTCTGTTTCAATGCCGCGTCACCCGTCGGCGTGGTCTTGAATTCAATCGCCGATTCAGCCGGCACCGCCGCCGGTTTTTCCAGGTGCGGCAGCAGTTGCAGCACGAACCATTTGTTGCCCCCGTTGTTCAGCAAGGCGATGGCCGTGGAAAAATTTTCCATCGCGCCCACCGCCGGGCGGAATTTCAAATCCGTCAACGCCACCGGCGATTTTTCCCAGAGCATCAGAAAATCCGTGGCCGTGCTGCCATTTTCCGGCGCCCAGAAAGCGGCCAGTTGCACCTCGCCGCCGTCCGGGGAAAGCCCGAAAAATTCTTGCGCCGCCGCGTTGGTCAAAAGCACCGCGCCGCCCGCGCTGACTAGCATCGCCGACCACGCCGCACCTTCCAGACCAAATACGACTTCAGGCTTCATCAATAAAGAAAGAGAACAGAGGTTACTACGAACCGGCTGGATTTCAAGGCGCTAAACGGAATGCACATGGCAACAACCCGCGAACCGTGAACGCTTTGACCTTTTTCAGATCATCATTGTCCGCGATGAAAACCTTTGCGTCCGGCGCGTATTCCGCCAGCAGTTGACGGCACGC
>DMQW01000336.1:0-2299 GCA_003455565.1 Limisphaerales bacterium | reverse complement strand
GTCAGTCCGTAGCTCGCGCTCTCCACGTTCGCGCCGCCGATGATTTCGCCCGACTTCGTGAGCAGCGCCGCGCCGACCTTGAATTTTGAATACGGCGACACCGAGCCTTCCCGCGCCTTCGCCGCCGCCGCGATCAATTTATCTCGTAGCAGCCGACGTGAGGAGGCTCTGACTTTTTCTTCATTCTTCATTTTTCATTCTTCCTTTGAGATAAAGCTCGGCAAAGTTTTTTATCAGTTGCGCGCCGGATTTTTTCATACGTTCCGCCGTTTCCAAAACTTCCGTGTGCGACAAATTTCCTTTGCCGATGCCCGCCGCCAGATTGGTGATGCACGAAACCGCCGCGACGTTCAATCCGCATTGCCGCGCCACGACTGCCTCCGGCACGGTGCTCATGCCGACCGCGTCCGCGCCGAGTCTGGCGAATGCGCGAATCTCCGCCGGTGTTTCGTAACTCGGCCCGCTCACGGCTAGATAAACACCGCGTTGCAATTTCAATTTGGAAATCTTCCCAGCTTGAAACAAACGCTCGCGCAATTTTTTATCGTAAGTCTCCGTGAGGTCAACGAATCGCGGTAAGTTTTTATATTGAGGCCCACGAAGTGGGTTTGCGCCCATGAAATTGATGTGGTCGGTCAGCGCCATGAAATCGCCCGCGCGAAAATTTTTATTGATGCCGCCAGCAGCGTTCGTCAAAAGCAAATCCGTGATGCCGAACGCCGCCAGCGTGCGCGTGGCGAACGTGACGCGTTCCATTTCGTGGCCTTCGTAAAAATGCACGCGTCCGCTCAAGACCATCACCGGCGTCCGGCCGAGATGGCCGAAATACAATTCGCCTGCGTGGCCGCTGACGGTCGGTTTGGGGAAGCCGGGGATTTTGGCGTAGGAAATTTTTTTGTCCACGCGCAGTTCCGTCAGCGCGTGATGAAATCCGCTGCCAAGCACGATGGCGAGCGTCGGGCGCAGCGGTGAATTTTTTTTGAGCCGCGCGGCGGCGGTTTGGGAATTTGGTAAATCCATCACACCAGCTTCAACAAATTTTAAGATTTAGCGCAAGATGTAATTCCCGTGACATGGCATAAAGCTATTGTGTCGCAAAATCCACATTCGGCACTTCTTTGACGGATGGCGGCACACTGAAGAAATCGCCTTCAGATTTGAATCCAAACACATTCGCCACAAGATTGCTTGGAAACGTTTCGCATTTATTACGATAGTCGCGCACGTTACCGTTGTAAAATCGGCGCGCGGCCTGGATGCGATCTTCGGTATTGACCAATTCTTTTTGCAACTGGAGAAAATTCAGGTCGGCCTTGAGTTGCGGATAATTTTCGACTACGACGAGCAATTGTTTCAGCGCATCCACAAGTTGCACTTCATCGCGCGATTGGTCGGCGACGGCGCCATTGTTGGCGGCACAGCGATTTCGCAATTCCGTCACACGCTCCAGCACTTCGCGTTCGTGCGTGGCGTAACCTTTGACGACGGAAACCAGATTCGGAATCAGGTCGTAACGGCGTTTTAATTCCGTATCAATGTTGCTCCACGATTCGCGGATGTAATTGCGCAGACTGACGAGCGTGTTGTATTGCGCGAGGACATAAATCAGCGGCAATCCAACGACGACGGCGATGGCGATTAGAAATGGAATCATATGTTTTGGTTAAAAAGATAATCCGGCAGCAATGAACGGATTTGCGCAAGCCGTTGCAGGTTGAATTCAATTTTTTCAGCAGGCAATTGTGGTTCAAATGCGATTGAAATGATTGGCCCTTGAATTTCAATCTGCAAATCCCGATTGGCCAGCAAAAATTCCATCATTTGCGCGTTGCAAACGTCGTAGGAGAATTTTTTATCTTTGCATCGCACACAAAATGCTTTTGAAAATTCCACCGATTCAAATTTGATTTCGTCGCCGATGCCAAAAGTCATCATCATTTCGCGCAGCAAATTTTCATGGCCGATGAGCACTTGCGGAAAAACCTCTTTCACAATGAGCATAAGCATCGTGCCGACATGATCTTGTCGGTTTTTCCCTGAACCAGTTTCAAAATGATAATCAAAAATAAATAACGCTTGTCCTTGATAGCTGCCGCGAAGAATGTTGAACGCATAACGATTTGAACCTTGCGATAGGCGACTTAAGAACCCCCAGCCTTGCACAAAGGTTTCATCGCGATTGGGATTGAAATCGTCAAATCCAAGTCGCTGCGCCAGTATTTGTAGATCAAGCATGCTGTCTCTTATACACATCTGACGCTGCCGACGATCTACTCTGTGTAGATCTCGGTGGGCGCCG
>DMQW01000191.1 GCA_003455565.1 Limisphaerales bacterium | reverse complement strand
GGATCGCTCACGCCCCAGTCGCATGCGCTGTTCATCCAAACGCGCTCGTAGCCGTAAGTTTCCAAAATGTCAATCGCCCGCGCCGGTGTGCATTTCGTTTCGGGATACAACGTCAGTTGGACGGAATATACGGAGGAATCGTTGCGCGGCAACCGCAAATAAAACGGCCCGCCGATTGCGAGGCAACTGGCGGGCCGCCAACCCAAACCATGAAAAAATCAGTCGTATTGGGCGAGCGCAATCAGACCTTCGGGATTGCTGACGCCTTTGCCCTTGAGAAAAACGATGTGTCCGTAGCCGAGCGTCCGCAAGCCCATGAACCACGACAAGCTCCGGTCGTGAAACTCGCCGCCGATCTGCGGCTCGCTGTAATTTTCCAGGATCACCACGGCGGTCTGGTGTTGCGGCAAGGACGAGATCTGGCTCATCACCTTGACGTTTTCAATCTTGTCCGAGGGCGTCGGCTGGATGATTTGACAGGTGCGGTGATCCAGCGACTCGATGACGAGTGCGCTGTTGTCGGTGTTGTGGAACGCCTGCGGCGGCTGGGGCGTCGCGCAGGAACAAAGGATGATGGGCAGTCCCGCAATGGCGAGCGAGAGGGTTTTTTTCATGTCGTTAATTTTGTTAAATTTTTAAATTGTTTGTGCCCAACACCCGATGAAAATGTTTACGTCACGATTGAGAGCAATGCAATTTTAATGCCACATGTTTCGGATTGTCGCAAGATTTTTCCAGGTTCGTCAAGCTGTTTAAGTCCACACAACCTCTTCGCAAACCGGCTGGAATTTTTTCTGCCGTCGGTTTAAAACCTCAATAAAACAGCGGTAATCCACAGGATAAATCCGGCCAGCCCGGCCAGCCGCCGGTTTCGCCAGAGAAAATGGTTGTCCGGTGGAAAATAGCTCGTTCCAGAAACGGGACAGCCGTGGGTGATTTTGAGGCTTACACCAGCTTGCGAAAAAACTCCTGCGCCGTCCGGCAGGTGGCCGCGCTTAATTCTTCCAGCGAACAATTTCTTACCTGCGCGACGGTCTCGGAAATTTCCTTCACGAACGCCGGTTCGCAGCGTTGGCCGCGATGTGGCACGGGCGCGAGATACGGACAGTCGGTTTCCAGCATGAACTTGTCCGGCGGCGCGGCGGCGACGGCAGCGCGGACGTTCTGCGCATTTTTGAAAGTCACGATGCCGGTGAAACTAACGAGCGAACCGATGGCCAGAATCTGTTCCAGCCGTTCGACCGATTCGCCAAAGCAATGGAAGACGCCGCGCACTTTTCCGGCGAACGGCTTGAGTTGCGCGAGCGTGTCGTCGAATGAAGCGCGCTGGTGAATGATGGCGTTCAGGCCCAGTTCCGCCGCTACCTCGAGGTGTTGCTTGAAAACTTCCGCCTGCCGTTGTTTGTAACGCGCATCGTCCGCCGCGCCGCCTGTTTGGGCGCTCGGCAGACGGTAGTAATCCAGTCCCGTCTCGCCAATGGCCACGACCTTCGGATGGCGGGCGAGTTCGCGCAGGGCCGGCCGCAGGTCGGCGGGCGCATCTAGCGCTTCACTCGGATGCCAGCCGACGGCGGCGTAAATCGCGGGAAATTTTTCCGCAAGCCGGACGGCGCGTGCGCTGCTTTCCAAGCTGGTGCCGATGGAAATCATCTTGGTGATGCCGGCGGCCTGGGCGCGGGCGAGCACCTCGGGAAAATCCTTGGCATAGTCGGGATAATCCAGATGCGCGTGGGTGTCGAAAAAAAGGGCCATGAATCGTCAGTGTTTTTCCGCCGCGAGCTTTTGCTCCAGTTCTTTCAATTGATCGCGGACGTGCGGGATGTCCGCATAATCCAGCGCTTCGGCGATGAGCTGGCGCCAGTTTTCCGCCGCGTCGGCCTCGCGATTTTGCGCGAGCAGTTTTTCCGCCAGCACGCGGCGGAGGCGGATGCGTTGCTGGGGCGATGGATTCAGTGTCAAAGCCTGCTGCCACGCGTCAATGGCGGAACTGGGTTTGCCCAGTGATTCGTAAAGATTGGCAAGCTTTTCCGTCAGCACGGCGCTTTGGGTTGTGGTCGGAACGCCTTCGAGAAATTTTGTCAGTTCGGTGGCGCGCAAACCGCGCACGAGATCAAGGTTCACCAGCCGGTTGAACGACCATTCGATTAGCGGATTATGGTTGCGCGCAAGTTCTGCGTGCAGTTCCGGCGGCGATTTTTTGAACGGCTGATACAGCGGGTCGCCGATGACGGTGGTCTGCCAGGACAATGCGACTTGCGAGGCCCAGGCCGCTTCGCCAAAGGTCCAGCCGTTGCCGATGGATTGCAGGAAGGACGCGATGTTCGGTGTAAATTGCAGAAACGGTTCGTAAACACAGCCCATGGTGCAGGTCGCGCCCTTGGCGAGCAGCGGGCCGCACCAGTTGCGCGTCGTGCTGCGGAGTGTGTCGGCGCTATAGGAATGCAGATGATACGCAAACGCGCCGGGCATGAATTCCATTTTCGATTGCAGGAATGGCCCGCAGGCGTCGTTGGCATACCAGCCGGCGTAAATCGCAATGTGGCTCATCGGCAAGGACGCGGGCAGCGTGTCGCCGTTGGTGTCGGTTTCACAATCGAAACCCAGTTGCCGGCAGATCTCCGCGCCGGTCAGAATCCACTGGTCGCCTTGAAAATAACTGTTCGTATTCTCCAGTCCGCGCGCGTCAAAATAGGCGCGTCCCCAGAATCCGTTGCTCTCGGCCTCCAGCGCCTTGTCCACGAGCGCGCTGGCGATTTCCGGCGTCGGCCCGTCGAGCCGCGCGACGAGCAGGATGCCGTTGGTCACGTTCAACGACGCCCGATTGGTGGTCAGGTAAAATGGATTTGGCAACGGTCCGGTCAGCATCACGTCCAGCTTTAGGATCGGCAACCAGGCCAGTTCCGAATCCACCGCCGCCTCGTTGCGGCGGAATTCAGCGCGGGTGATTTTTTCCGCCATTTCCTCCAGCTTGGAACTCGGCTCGATCTTCAACGGCACGCCGTAACACAGGACGGCGTAGCGGATTTTGGATTTCACCACGCGGTTTTCGACGCGCGCAGGCTGGCCGTTCGTCGCGGGAAAAGTGACCTTGCCAAACTTCCAGAGCTTGGTGGCCTCGAGTTTTTCCGCCAGCGGCTGCTGCAAAAAATCCGTGAAGTCGGCGCGGGTCATCACTTCGTTGGTCGTGAGCGCGAAACCGAAAATCTGTTTCGCCGGCACCTGTCGCGCCGCCGCGTAATGTTCGGCGACCGCTTTGGATTCCGGCATCCGCGAATTGTAAATCACGACGACCTCGTCACCGCCCGCGTGAACCATGACGGGCGCAAACAACAGCAGCAAAAGTCCCAGCCACGTCCAGAAAAAACTCATAAACTCGATCATTTCGTTTTGCCGAACAGGGCATCGTGCATCCCCGGCATGGGGCAATTATTTTTCTTGTCCCAGTAACGGAAGTTGGCGCTCCAGTCCCAGATGCACCAGCCGAGATTTTCCTTTTCCGCCGTCTGCCGGAACGCCGCGTAAAAATTCGCCCGCGATACCGCGTCGGCCTTGATGTAAGCGCCAAACTCGCCCAAATGAACCGGGCGTCCGTAAAAATCCGACCACGCATGGACATATTTTAATTTTCCGCTGAACGCCAGCGAGCTGCTCGGATTTTTGTCCGCCGGCAGCGTGTTGTATTTTTCAATCCAGTCCCGCATGTAATTTTTCAATTGCAATTTTGGATCAGGCACCAGCGGCTGCGCGGGCGGGCCGGGAAAAACGATGCCGGTGACCGGTGTGCTTTCGCTTGTCCAAGTCGCGCCCTGATGCGTGAAATAAAATGGCTCGTAGCAATGCGCCGACACAATCACGTTGTCATCCGGCGGCAGCACGAGATTTTTCAATTCGCCAATGCCGCCCCAGCCGCCCGGCTCGACCACAATCGTCCGCTTTGGATTCGTCTGGCGGATCTCGGCGATGGCGCGGGCATAGATCGGGTTCATCAATGCCGTCGTCGCGTTTTCGTGCGGCTCGTTGTCCAGCTCGAACGCGAGTTGTTTCGGAAATTTTTGGTAATGCGCCGCGATCTGCCGCCAGATGGCGAGAAATTCCCCGGTGGCTCCCGCCGGGTCGTGGTCAAGCTCATTGAAATGATGGATGTTGATCATTACCGCCATTTTGTTGGCGAGCGTGTTGGTCACGGCAAAATCCACGCGTGCGAAAATTTCCGGCGACAGTGTGAAATCCGGCGCGGCTCCGGCGTAATGATGCCAGCCGACCGGCACGCGCACATGGTCAAAACCGGCGCGCTTCATCTGCACGAATTCATCGGCGGCAATCGTCACGCCCCAGTTGTTTCCAGCTTCGAGGTAGTCGCCGAGATTGACGCCGTGCTGAAACAGTTTGGCGGCTTGGTAAGCCGGCGTGCGATGGCTGGCGATGGGTTTCATCTCCGGCGGATTCGCCGGCGTGAACGCCGCGTCCTCGGCAGGTTGCGCTTGAAGTCCGCCGCCAAAAAAAATGGCGGCGATTAAAATGGCTGGCAGTTTTTTCATAAATCAGAGTGAACCTTTAATCCATCCCATGCGAGCGTCACGCCCGGCGGCAGTTCCGCCTGCGACTTGTCGTGATCGTAATCATGTGTCAGGTGCGTAAAGAAAGTCCGTGCCGCGCCGATGCGCCGCGCTGCGGTCAACGCTTCGTCGAGGCACATGTGCGTCGGATGCGGCTTGGGACGCAGCGCATCCAGCACGGCGATTTCCACGCCGCGAATCTTTTCCATCGCCGCGTCGGGGATTTCCTTGCAGTCGCTCAAATACGCCAGCCGCTTGTGTCCGGCTTGCTCGAAGAGAAAACCCGTCGTTGTTATCCGGCCATGCGGCAGATCCAGCGGCGTGATTTTCAGATCACCGATCTCAAACGGGCCGTTGATGACGTGTTCTTCCGGGATGAAATAACCTCTCGGCCACGGGCCTTGGTGAAACGCGTAAAGAAAAACGCGTCGCAGATGCACCATTGTTTCCTCGCTCGCGTAGATCGGCAGCGGTTTTCCGCCGCGCAGATCGCAGAACCGCCGGCAATCATCCATGCCTAAAATGTGATCTGCGTGCGCGTGCGTGACCAGCACGGCGTCGAGCCAGTTGATTTTTTCGCGCAGGCATTGCGTGCGGAAATCCGGCGGCGTGTCCACGACCAGCTTCACCTTGTCAGTCGCGACGTAAATCGCCGGGCGCGTGCGCCAGTTCTTCGGGTTCGCCAGATATTCCGGCGGATACTCCACGCCGATGAGCGGCACGCCCTGCGACGTGCCGCTGCCGAGAAAGATGAAGGAAAAAGCCATGGTCTAATTTCGTGCAGCGAAAATTAGCACAGCCAAAGAGTTTCCGGCGAACAAATTTATTCGTTAAAAACAAAAACCAAGGCGCAAATCGCTTGCGCGAAGCGATGCGCCTTGGCTGGTTTGAAATCCAGATTCCGTCGCCGGTCAGGGATTCTGCTTGCCGGCATAGTGCTGGGCAACCCACTGCGAATCAGAGTTGGCGGGCGGTGGAGTTCCATTTCCATTGGCATAGGTAATGGTTGCACCATTAATCCACTTATGACTTTCAGCGTGTCCGTCGCAAAAATTGAAATTTGCAGAAGTGATGTGAAAAGCCGCCGGCGCGTCGTTGCCATTGTTAAAGGTCGAGCCTTGAAACCCATTGGCTTGGGTGCCGGCGATATTCATCCACCAAGATCCTTCGTTTTCCCCACGAGAGTCCGATGACTCAATCCAAACCCATCTGTCACTGGGATGCGCCACGGCCGTGCGTTTTAAAATAGTATTAACGTTCTTATGATCCTCGCCATTCAGGTAATCGGATCCGGAGTAACTGTCATAACAGAAACCCTTGTTAAAAGGCATTTGCCAGTGTTTGTCTGCCGGGCAATGCATAATCGCCGCCGTGGCAGCGTAGCGCCAGAGCGGGCCGTCAATCGTTGGCGTTGGTCTTTTATAGCCTTGTTGAATGCCAGCAACCCACCCATCTTGCGTAGCTGTGTTTGGAACTGGTGATTGCTGGCCGGCAGCGCCGCCCAAGATGCCCGTCCGCCATGGAACACCCCATGGGCAGTTCATACTTGGGGCACTGTTGGCGTCCGAAAAATAGGTGTTTAAGTTTACAAGAAGGTCAGCACTGTCATCCGCATACATGATCCATGCCAGATCAAGTTGTTTGAGATTGTTCAGGCAAGTGGCGCTCATGGCCTTGTTTTTGGCCTTGCTCAACGCGGGCAGCAGCATCGCCGCGAGAATGGCGATGATGGCGATTACCACCAGCAGTTCAATCAGGGTGAACCCCCGCGTTTGAACTGGGCCGTTGGCGCGCTTGGTTTCAATGACAGAATGCGTCTTCATAAGTTTTCAGGCTGAACGGAATGTTTCTTGAGGTTTGCTTGACCTTACGGCGAAACATCGGAGGTTGCAACTGCAAACCATCCGTCCGCGCGGGCAAAACTTTTCTGTTTGCACAACCCTCCGCCAATCCGCAAAGCTGTGTCCTGATTTGCCAATGTTGACGACGCTGCGCATCAAAAACCTCGCCCTCGTGAGCGACCTCACGCTGGAACTCCAGCCCGGTTGCAACGTCATCACGGGCGAAACCGGCGCGGGCAAGTCCATCATCCTCGGCGCGCTGAATCTCGTCCTCGGCGAACGCGCCGACCGCACGCTCATCCGCAGCGGCGAAGAAAGCTGCTCCGTCGAGGCCGTGTTCGATGTGAAAAAACTTCGCGCGCCGCTGAAAAGTTTTCTGGAAGAGAACGGCCTTGAACCGTGCGAAGATTATCAACTCGTCCTCAAGCGCACATTCACCAGCGCGGGCACGAACCGCCAGTTCATCAACGGTTCGGCGACCACGCTCGCCACGCTTGCTGCCATCGGCGAATGGCTCGTGGACATGCACGGGCCGCACGATCATCAATCACTTTTGCACGCCGCGAAGCAGTTGGCGATTCTCGACGCGTTCGGCGGATTGGAAAAGGAACGCGAGTCGTTCGGTGAACTTGTTCGCCGCCGCGCCGTTTTGGAAAACGAGAAGGCCGCGCTCATCGTGGATGAAAAAACTTACGCGCAACAATTGGACTTGCTCCGCTTTCAAGTCCAGGAAATTTCTGCGGCGCGTTTGCAGCCGGACGAAGAAAAATCCGTCGAGGAAGAATTCAACCGCGCCAGCAACGCCGCAAAGTTGCTGCAATTGAGCCAGGCCGCGCTCGAAGCCTTGAGCGAGAGCGACAATTCGTTGCTCACGCAGTCCGGTGCGGTTGGCCGCGTGCTGGCCGAATTGCAACGCGTGGATTCCGGCGCGGCAAATCTCGTCGAACTGCACGCGCAGGCCACCGGCACGTTGCGCGAGTTGCAGACCGGGCTTTCGCGTTACGCGGAAAAAGTGGACGTTGATCCGGCGCGGCTGGCGGAAATTGAGGAGCGGTTAAATTTGATCCATTCGCTCAAACGCAAATACGGCGCAACGCTCGCGGAAGTCATCGCGTTCGGCGACGAGGCGAAACAGAAATTAAATGCGCTCGAAAGCCGCGATGCCGAACTCGCGCGGATCAATTCTGAATTGGAAAAGCTCGAGGCCGAACTTTTGAGCGCCGGCAAAAAACTTTCCGCCGCGCGCAAGAAAGTGATTCCGCAACTCGCCAAAGCCGTGGGCAAACAGCTTGACGATCTGGGCTTCAAGCAAAGCAGGTTTGACGTGGCCATCAAAACTGATTTTGTAGGAGACGAGGTGACGAGTCTCAAATCAAAAGAAAATCAGAGACTCCTCACGTCGTCTCCTACATTTCGGCCAACCGGCTTCGACGAAATTGAATTCCAATTCGCACCCAACCTTGGCGAACCGGCCAAGCCGCTGCGGGCCATTGCGTCGTCCGGCGAAATAGCGCGGGTGATGCTGGCGTTGAAAACTGTGCTGGCGGCGGAAGACGAGATTCCCGTTTTGATTTTCGACGAAGTGGATGCGAACGTCGGCGGCGAGACGGCGAATGCCGTTGGCGAAAAAATGAAGCAGATTGCCGCCAAGCGACAGGTCTTGTGCATCACGCACCTGCCGCAGGTGGCGGCACCGGCGGATGCGCATTATGTCGTGACCAAGCAGGTGAAGCATGGCCGGACGCTTTCCGAGATCACGTTGCTCGACAAAAAATCGCGCGTCACCGAACTGGCGCGGATGCTCGGCGGCCAGAGCGACGCGGCCAGAAAGCACGCCGAGGCGCTGTTGAAGTGAGTCGCGGAGTTGACGCTATTGACTTCAAGTGGTATCAAAACAAAAGAAATGCCGCGCAAAATCCGCCAGTTGATTTAAGATTTGGAAAAGGCGGGGTTTGCGCTGACTCTCGGCGGCAAGGGGTAACATCGCAAATTCCGGCATCCACGATTTCCCGGCTCGGTGATTTTGAGCGGCCGGGATGGCGATGACGCCCAGCACTATCAGGAAAAACAAGTTCGCAATGCCATGAGCGAGGTGACCAAATGAAAACCGAAGACCGTTATCTGAAATTTGTCATGTGGAGCGAGGAAGACCGTTGTTATGTCGGCCATTGCCCCGACCTGTTTCCGTGGGGCGGCGTGTGCCACGGCAGCACCGAGGAAGAAACTTTTCATCAGCTCTGCGTTCTTGCCCGCGAAGAGGTTGAGGAACTGCGTCACGCCGGCAAGGAACTGCCCGCACCCGGCACCCGACCCATGCGCGAGGCGGTTCTGGTTTGATTCTACCAAGGGCGGCCAGAGCGACGCGGCGCGGAAGCACGCCGAGGCGTTGTTGAAGTGATTAAAAACTTGGGATCCTTGACCCTTGATGACTATTTACAGGAAGCCGGGGTTGGCATAAGCTGGTGGTCATGCCCCGGCAATTGCGGATCGAGTATCCCGGCGCGATTTATCATGTGATGAATCGCGGCGACCGGCGCGAGCCGATCTTTCACGATGACTTTGACCGCAAACGGTTCGTCGTTACTTTAAGTGAAGCGTGCGTCAAGACGGACTGGCAGGTTCACGCGTATTGTCTGATGAACAATCATTTTCATCTGGTCATGGAAACGCCCGATGCCAACTTGGTGGCCGGGATGCGCTGGTTCTTGAGCACCTACACGGCGCGGTTCAACCGGCGGCACAAGCAGTTCGGGCATTTGTTCAGCGGACGCTACAAATCGCTCATCGTGGACGGCAGCGGCAGCGGCTACCTGCGGACGGTGTGCGACTATGTGCATTTGAATCCGGTGCGGGCGAAATTACTGCCGCCCGAAAAGAAATTGCGTGACTTTGCGTGGAGCAGTTGGCCGGAGTATCTGAAACCACCGGAACAACGTCCGCGCTGGCTGCGGGTGGATCGGTTGCTGGGTGAACTGCACATCCCCAAGGACAGCCTTGCCGGGCGGGAGGAATTGGAGAACTATCTGGAAGTGCGGCGGGCGCAGGAAGACGGCGGGGAATTGAAGAATGTCCGGCGTGGCTGGTGTCTGGGCGGTGAAACCTTCCGGCAGGAACTGTTGGAACAGGCGCGCGCGGTTGTCGGGGAAAGCCGCGTCTCGAAGTTGAAGATTGAAACCGAGGAACAAAATGAATTTAATCTTAAATAAAACTAGGACTGACCCCTTTATGTTCAGGTTTGTTGGAAATAATCCCATTACTGGCTTCGATGTATTGGGGCTATGGAACACTTGCGGACATAATAGCCTTATAAATAGTGCTTTTGGAACAGGTGCATCCGATGGGTTTCAATTGCCGAAAGGTGATTTGAATCAGTTGAAAAATGCAAGCCATGATGTCGACTCTGGCCCGGGATCACAAGAACCAGCAAACGCTTATCAACACGGCATGAGTTCTCCAGGAGAAGACCCTGCAAGGGCCAAAGCAGACGCTGATAAATTTATTGCTGATCAGCTTAAGAGCGCAATTGATGCTGAGAATCAGGGCAAACATGATGAGGCAATGTATGACTTAGGTAAAGGAATGCATACAATTGCTGATAGGTCTTCTCCGTCTCATCGCGGCGAACAGTCGTGGCCTGGAATGGGTATAACACATTGGCCGAATGCTGCCTTTCATGCAATGCGCGAGCTTTGGCCTAGCCGTAGTAAGCGCAATGAAGTTGTAAATAATCCTCACGATTATTATAATAGCTTTCAAAACGGTTGCGATGGAGGTGGCCAATGAGAGATCATAGAGAAATGCCCAACCATCAGAATTTGTTTATGTCTTATTTGGGCTGCTGTTTATTGCTGTTTTGGTGCGCAAGCTGTGCCAGTCCTATTGATGAGCAGTTATCAAAGCAATTCAACCGATCGGGAGAGTCGACAACAGTATCTATTTCAAGTGAGGTTATTACAAATGCGATTGTAATATGGTCAAGAACATTGACAAATGGATATGTGCTATACAGTGATAAGGACACTCGCCTCTACCACATGGCATTGAAAACCGATCCGGCAACTTTATTTATGCTTAGAAACGGAACCAACGCCATAGGATTTTGGGGGAAGTCTGCTTGTCTTCCGCCAAAACAATCCGCTTATTGGGCTGATATTATCATTCGGGTGACACCAGTTTCTAATGGCAGTAAAATATCGGTAGCTATTCATGGTCGCCATTTTGTTCAAGGGCTAGCGTGGAACTTTCATACATTTGGCTTTTATCATGAAAAAGCAGTCGATCTGTTACCGTGTCCTCAAGACGAGCGTCAGGTGCTTGACGAGATATTATTATTGAGTAAATAGGAGATTTAGAAGCAACTTGAACGGGTCAACCTAACTACTGACCCAATAAAAATGCTTAAAGGCCAGCGACAAATTTCCGGTCTCCGCCGACAGGCTGGCGGCCATTGCCGATGGTTTTCCCCGGTTCACCGCCGGGTTGCCAAGATCTGCCGCTCGGTTGCCGGGGTTGGCCGACCGCTTTCCCTGGCCCGCCGCCGGGTCTCCCCGCCGTGCCTACCGGTTGCCCAAGTCCACCGCCGCCGTCGGTCGCTCCCGTCCACCCATCGCCGCCCTTGGGCCAGCCGTCGGGACGGCAAATCAATTGCAGTTTGTTGTAGCGGCGCTCTGCGAGCGCCGTTTAATGTCAGATTTCTATGAATTATGCGACGGTCACAGACCGCCGCTACAATGAAAAGCCATTACAACGGAGCCAATTCAAAATCCCTGTAGGAGCCGAGGTGACGAGGCTCAAATTAAAAAAAAGCTAGAGACTCCTCACGTCGTCTCCTACAGGATTGAAGGAACCGCAACCGGCCGGGCGGTGTGAAAGCGTTCTTGCCAGGCGGCTGATGTGCGCTATAATGAGCGTATGAAAACTCTGACCATCACTGAAGGACGCGGACGGCTGGGCTACTGGCTCAAAAAAGCCGCGCAAGGCGAGGATGTCGGCTTTATGTTTGAGGGGAAAATTGTGGCGTTGCGGCCAGTGGAGGTGGTTTCCACGGATTATGCGCTGCAGGAATACGGTTTGAGGCCGGACGAAATGGCGGCGGCGGAGAAGCGCATCGGTGCGGAGCTCAAAACCGCCCGGAAACGCGGGGAGATCACTCAATTTACGGGGGGCAAAAATGATTTCCGTTGAGCTGTCCAAGCGGTTCAAAAAAATCGTGCGGGAAGCCGGGCGTGAAGCGGAGGTTTCCGCCACCTTGAAGCTGGTTATTAATGGCTTTGGCAAGCCACACGCGCACTCCGGTCTGGCGATCCGCAAACTGGGCCAGCGCCTGTATGAGTGCCGCACCGGACTGGCGTGGCGGCTCATCTTTGAGGCGCATAAAGGGGCGCTGACGTTTGATTTTGCAGGTGACCACGACGAGGTGCAATGCTACCTGCGGGGTCGGCGTTAAAACGGGCGGGCACTTGTGATCCGTGGCAGCCGAGGTCACGAGGCTCAAATTAAAGGCGGAAGGCGGAAATAAATTGGAGTCTCCTCACGTCGTCGGCTATGGTTTTGAAAAGGCAGTTATTCTATCCAATGAGATTCATGATGCGATTGATTGCCGGCGCGTGGCTGGTTGGCTGGACGGCGATGGGTTCGGGTTTATCCGATTTCAGTTGTCTTTCACCCACAGCACTGGTGGCCACACAGGACGGCAAGACGTTGTTCGTGGCGTGCGCCACGGCCAACCGGGTGTTGTGCTTTGACGTGGCGGCCAAAAAAGTGACGGCCTCGGTCGCCATGCCGCTGCCGCCTTCGGGTCTGGCCCTTTCACGCGATGGCCGGCAGTTGTTCGTCACCTGTGCCGCACCGGAGAGCCAGGTTTGCATCGTTGATGTGGCAAAGTTAAAAATCACCGCCACCATTGCTGTTGGTCATACCGCAATTGCTCCTGTAATCAGTCCGGATGGAAAAACGTTGTATGTTTGCAACCAGTTCAACAATGACGTGAGCATCGTTGACCTGGCCGCGAAAAAAGAAGTGCGGCGGATTGCCGTCCTGCGTGATCCGGTGGCGGCGGATGTGTCGAAGGATGGCAAATATCTGCTCGTGGCCAATCAATTGCCCGCCGGTCGCGCGGATTTGGATTACGATGCGGCAGCGGTGAGCGTGATTGACTTGGCGGCGGGCAAGGTGATCAAAGAGATTCACATGATCAATGGCAGCGGGTCGCTCAAGGACATCCGCATCTCGCCGGATGGCAAATTTGCGGCGGTGACGCATCTCGTGGGCTGGCACAAGCAGCCTACGAAGAGTGTCAATTTTGGTCGCATGCACGGCAATGCCGTGACGCTGATTAATGTGGCCCGGCTGGAAGTGGATTACGTTTTTCAACTGGATACGCTTAAAAGCGGAGCTGGCAATCCTTGGGGGCTGGCGTGGTCAGCAGACGGTTCAAAATTAGCGGTCGTCAGCGCGGGCATCCACGAGGTCAGTATTTTTGACTTTCCCGCTTTGTTGGATGAGCTGGCTCGACGACCTGAAGACCTTGATCCGGTGGCGCAGGGCAGTTTTGGTTACAAGCCAGCCGTTGGTGGAGACAGTGGTGGATATATTCCTTTTCTTCCGAAAGCCGGACAACGGGTGAAGTTGACCGGAACAGATCTAGGCCCGCGGGCGGTGATCGTCGTGGGGAACACGGTTTATACGGCAAATTATTTTTCCGACACGTTAAGTGCGATTGATCTGGCGCCGCCAAGTTTCAGGCCGAATCCATGCCGCTCGGCCCCAAGCCGAAAATGGACATGGTGCGGCAGGGGGAGTTTTATTTTCATGACGCAGCCATTTGTTTGCAGGGCTGGCAGAGTTGTTCGAGCTGTCATCCCGGCGACGCGCGCGTGGACGGCATGAATTGGGATCTGCTCAATGACGGCATCGGCAATCCCAAGAACACCAAAAACATGTTGTTCGTGCATAAGATGCCGCCGGTGATGAACCTGGGCGTGCGCACCAATGCCGAGACCGCCGTGCGCGCGGGAATCAAATTCATTTTGTTCACCAACCAGCCGGAAGCCGTTGCCGTCTCCATTGATGAATACCTTAAATCGCTCAAGCCGGTGCCCAGCCCGTATCTGGTGCATGGCAAGCTTTCCGCAGCGGCTGAACGTGGCAAAAAAATATTTTCTCAAGCTGGTTGCATGGATTGTCACGTCCCGGGTCTTTACACGGATTTGCATCCGCACGATGTCGGCACCCGTGCCGCGCATGACCGGCCCGCAGATACATTTTACACCCCGACTCTGATTGAAGTCTGGCGCACGGCCCCTTACTTGCATAAGGGAGCTTCCAAAAACCCCT
>DMQW01000244.1:9545-10164 GCA_003455565.1 Limisphaerales bacterium | reverse complement strand
CCGGCGTTGAAACGCCGGGCTATGGTCGTTCGTCCCTGCGGGACAAATTACCGGCGCGAAACTAAAAATAAATTTTCCCATCGCGGATGCGGTGGGATTTGATTACGATTAACAATTCAAACCAACAACAAAAAGAAAAAACTATGGCACTAAACGTCAAACCGCTCGGCGACCGCATCCTCTGTGAAGCCGTCGAAGAGAAGGAAACCAAAAAAGGCGGCATCATTATCCCCGATTCCGCCAAGGAAAAACCGACCGAATGCATCGTCATCGCGCTCGGCACGGGCAAAACGGACGACAACGGCAAGAAAGTCCCGTTTGAAGTCAAAAAAGGCGACCGCGTATTGGTCAGCAAATACGGCGGCACGGAAATCAAAATTGACGGCAAGGAATACAAGATTTTGTCCTCGGACGACATCCTCGCCGTGTTGGAATAATTCAAAATTAAAAATTAAAAATTCAAAACCAGAAAAAATATTATGGCAGCTAAACAATTGATATTTGACGAGCAGGCGCGGCAGGCGTTGCTCAAGGGCGTGCAGAAACTCGCGCGCGCCGTGGTCGCCACGCTCGGGCCGAAAGGCCGCAACGTGGTCATTGACAAAAAATTCGGTTCGCC
>DMQW01000244.1:0-9264 GCA_003455565.1 Limisphaerales bacterium | reverse complement strand
ACGAGCGACGCAGCGGGCGACGGCACGACGACGGCGACGGTTCTGGCCGAGGCGATTTATCGCGAAGGTCTGAAATACGTCACCAGCGGCGCCAACCCGATCGGCATCCAACGCGGCATCAACAAGGCGGTCGCCGCCGCCGTTGAGCATCTCACGAAAATCTCCAAGAAGGTCAAGGACAAGGAAGAGATCAAGCAGGTCGCGACGGTTTCCGCCAACTGGGACACCGACATCGGCGAAATCATCGCCGACGCGATGGACAAGGTCGGCAAGGACGGCACCATCACGGTCGAGGAAGCGAAGTCCATCGAGACGACGCTCGAAGTGGTCGAGGGCATGCAGTTCGACAAGGGTTATCTGTCACCGTATTTCGTCACCAGTGCTGAGACGATGGAAGTGAAGATGGAAGACGCTTACATCCTGAATTACGAAAAGAAAATCAGCAGCTTGAAGGATTTGCTGCCGATTCTCGAAAAAGTCGCCAAGGCCGGCAAACCGCTGTTGATCATCTCCGAAGAAGTCGAGGGCGAAGCGCTCGCGACGCTCGTGGTGAACAAATTGCGCGGCACGATCAATGTCTGCGCCGTCAAAGCCCCCGGCTTCGGCGACCGCCGCAAAGCCATGATGGAAGACATCGCGGTGCTCACCGGCGGCAAGTGCATCACCGAAGACCTCGGCATCAAGCTTGAAAGCATCGGCCTCGAAGATTTGGGCCGCGCCAAGAGCATCGTTGTGGACAAGGAAAACACGACGATCGTCGAAGGCTACGGAAAATCCTCGGAGATCCAGGGCCGCGTGAATCAAATCCGCCGCCAGATCGAAGAGACGACGAGCGATTACGACAGCGAAAAATTGCAGGAACGGCTCGCGAAGCTGGCGGGCGGCGTGGCCGCTATCAACGTCGGCGCGGCGACCGAATCCGAAATGAAGGAAAAGAAAGCGCGCGTGGAAGACGCGTTGCACGCGACCCGCGCAGCGGTCGAAGAAGGCATTGTTGCCGGCGGCGGTGTGGCGTTGATCCGCTGCATCTCGGCCATCGAAGCTGTCAAAGGCGCGAACGACGACGAGAAGATCGGCGTGGACATCATCAAGCGCGCCGTCGAATCGCCGTTGCGTTCGCTCGCCGCGAATGCCGGAGTCGAAGGCTCGCTCATCGTGCAGGAAGTCAAGAAGCGCAAAGGCAACGAAGGTTACAATGTCGCCACGGGCGAATATGAAGACCTCGTGAAAGCCGGCGTGGTTGACCCGAAGAAAGTCACGCGCTCTGCCTTGCAGAACGCGGCGTCCATCGCGGGACTGTTGCTCACGACCGAATGCCTCATCACCGACGCGCCGGAAAAAGACAAGCCAGCTCCGATGGGCGGCGGTCATGGCGGCGGCATGGGTGACATGGGCGGCATGGGCGGTTACTAATCCGTTCGCAACCGGAAAATTCATGCGCGGCTGGAAGAAATTCCAGCTGCGTTTTTTTTGAGAAAAGTTGCGGAAATATCAGTCGAAGTTGTGACGGTTGCTTTATGTTTGAAACATTGGTAACTTTTGAGCGGCAATGGCTGAAATCACAACCAAAATCTGCGGTGTTACTTTTGAGAGCTTTTTCAAAAAAGCCGTTCTCTTCAAAGATGCACATTGTGACGAGACCGCCCAAAAGTGTTTGGAAGCGTTCGCGAGCTACGGCTTAAAGCCAACACAAATCAGCATCCGGAGTGGAGACCAAACATTCAATTACGAACTTTCGTTTTCGCTTTTCAACGGCAACGGAACATTCCGAATCTCCGCCGAAAAACTGGAAGTGATGTTGCAAAATGCGACGAGTGACAAAGATTTGGAAATTGTTCAAGATTGCATTGCTAAAATATATGAGCATTTGCTTTTGCCGGAGATTAACAACACTTTGATTTCCGCCAACGCGCACGCCACATTTCCTTCTGGAGAAGGTTTGCAGCAATACCTTCTAAAATACAGCAACCCGGAAAAACAAATTGTTTCGGGTGGAGTCATCGCTTATGTTCGCTGTCAGAATTGGAAAGAAGAAATAAGATTCACGATTGATAAATCTTTGGCGTTTCCGACAGGACTATTTTTAGCTTGGTCAACGACGTATCGTGATGGCAAACCTTCCCGCGAGGTGTTAAAAAATTTGAAAGAAGCATTTGAGGAATCGGTAGCGAAATTCGACCTTACGTTTTTCAAAAGTGCCTAAACTATGAATACAGCCACCGTTTCAATGCCAAGTTACGGATGTCAAGTCCAAGACTTCGCCGGCAGCGTCGTTGAAGCAGCGCAGCGTTTAAGAATCAGTCCATTCCAGTTTTTGCCTGTGGAAACAGAATCATTTTTCCCGGCGTCTCTTGCACCGACTGGCATTGCTGATTCTGTCAATCGAATCGTAATTAGCCGTTCGGCGGCATTATCCCCTTCGTTGCGCCAACGTGTTGGAGAACTTTCCGATCTCAAACCAAATTGGGATGGGGAAGTTGCGAAGCCAGTAAAAGCTCCTGTTCTCGGAGACGCGGTTGAGTTTTTGAGGCGCTTAACCCAGCGAACAAGCAATTTTCGAGAACCTTTTTTAGTTCCAACCTTTGACGGTTTTATTCAAATTGAATGGCACGACAAAAAACGCGCTCTTGAAATTGAAGCCGTTGGCGAAGGCTGGTCAGTCGTTGGAGCTTTGACTGGCAAAGACGGCAACCGCCTCTATTTTGATGCGGAATGTGAACGGAGCGATTTTGAACAATTGGGGAAATTTTATGAATGGTTTGCGGGCAACGAATTGATATGGCCTTCGCAGTAGAATCAATTACGGACGACGCAAATCTGTTCCGTAGAATTCACAGAGTTCACCTCACTCCTGAAGGAATAATCTCATCGCAGGCATACAAGCAGGAAAGATTGTCCGTCAACTGGGAAAAATATAGTGATGCTCAAAGCACAGCCGATGAAAATTCTGTCGCTGTAACTGCCCTTGTGTGCGGAAAATGTCGGGCGCTAAATCAAACAGTTGAGCACACGCCCATCGAACTAGGTCAGAATTTTGGGCCAAATCAAGCCCACTCCGAAATATGCGGAAACAAAGATAAAACAATCCGGCATCAATTACGTGATTTAGCAAAAATAGTTTGGCGACGTTGACAGGAGAGGAATTTAACCGGCGTTTTCCAAAATAATTTTCCCCGCAGATTTATCATTTCACTTCAACTTGACCCCTATGGCAGATTGGAGTATTATATTCTCGCAGAATTGGATGGGGGCGCACTGGTTTCGACCATGTGAACACGCCAGAGGCGGCATGCCGAGGAAGATGCGTTGGCCTCGTTAATCATTCGCATCAAAACAAAACAGCTAATCAAGAACTAGCTCTCGCGGCCTAAGGCCCCGACGTTCACCACTGGACACCTGCTACGGTGGAGGAACGCAACAGCAGGCATGGTCGGCGACGGAGACCGCGCGTTGCCGGCCGAGATCTTATCATGCGGACTAGGCAGTGCGACTTGAGTCCGGACAGCATCGCATAGCAGAAAACATTATCCGGAATAAGCATGTAGTCGCGGCTGGTAGGTTGACTTGGGACGCGGGTTCAATTCCCGCCGCCTCCACCATTTTCTTCTGGTGGAAAATGAAGCGCTGAAAGTTCAGCGTTTTCCTGCGCCAGAAATCATCGCGCCGGATTTGAAAGAATTTACGCTTGGATCACTCACTCACTTTACAACCCATCGGCTTCATCCGCACCCGGAAGCAGGTGAAGTTTCAGGCGTTGCATCAGCCTTCCGAAGTTGAACCGGAGCGCAATATTCTCGAACTGCTGCCGGACTGCGGTTACGAACCGGCCTTGCAAGATCTCGCTGGATTTTCGCGCGTGTGGCTGCTGTGGTGGTTTCATCGCAACAAAACGTGGCGACCGCTGGTGCTGCCGCCGCGCGGGCCGACGCAACGGCGCGGATTATTCGCCACGCGTTCGCCGCATCGTCCGAATCCGCTGGGTTTGACGCCGGTGCAATTGCTCGGCGTGGACGGGCGGAAACTGATTCTCGGCGCGTGTGATCTGGTGGATGGCACGCCGATTTTCGACATCAAACCTTACATCGCCGCCTACGATGCTTTTCCTGATGCGGGCGGCGGCTGGACCGATGAAGTCGAGGCTGCGCTCAACGTGCCGCCGCAATTTTCCGTGTGCCTTTCGCCGCTGGCCGAGACGCAGGCGGAGTGGTTGCGGGCGAACTGGCAGATTGATTTTCGTCCGCGCCTGTTCGAGTTGCTCACGCGCGACCCAACGCCGCATCGCACGCGACGGATCCGACGGCGGGGCGATGCGAAATTTGTCATCGGCTGCGGCGCGTGGCGCGCAGTTTTCTCCGTCGCCGGAAAAACTGTGAACGTGCTTTCGCTGGAGACGGGCTATCCGCCGCGTTTTTTGAACAATCTCAAGCTCGATGACTTGCCCGACCGCGAGGCTCAACTCGCCTACTTGAAACTCTGGCCGCAATGGTGAAACTCTTCGCGGAGTTTGCGTTTACCGTTTCATCATGCCCGGCATCAGGCCGCCCATTTTGCCCATCATCTTCGACATCTTGCCCATTTTTTTCATCATCGTCTGCATCTGGAAAAACTTGTTCAACATCGTGTTCAACTCCGTCACGCTCACGCCGCTGCCGGCGGCGATGCGGCGACGGCGGCTGGCGTTTAAAATCACCGGATTGCGCCGCTCCTTCAACGTCATCGCGCAGACCATGCCTTCCATGCGCTTGAATTCTTTTTCCTGTTTGCCAACGTCCATCTGCTTCAACGCGTCGGCACCGCCGGGCAGCATTTTTACAATGCTCTCCAGCGAACCGAGTTTTTTCATCGCGCGCAACTGTTCCAGAAAATCTTCGAGGGAAAATTCGCCTTTGCGCATTTTTTCTTCCATGCGCTTGGCGTCTTCTTCGTTCACGGCATCAGCGGCGCGTTCGACGAGACTGACCACGTCGCCCATGCCAAGAATCCGCGAGGCCATGCGTTCGGGATGAAACGGTTCGAACTCGTCCAGCTTTTCGCCGACGCCCATGAACTTGATCGGCTTGCCGGTGACGGCCTTCATGCTCAACGCCGCGCCGCCGCGCGCATCGCCGTCGAGCTTGGTCAGAATTGAACCGGTGATGTTCAGCGCCGAATCAAAATGCGTGGCGACGTTCACGGCTTCCTGGCCGGTCGCGGCGTCCAGCACCAGCAAAATTTCCGACGGCTTCACGAGGTCGCGCAACCGCACGAGTTCCTGCACGAGCGGCTCGTCAATCTGCAAACGCCCGGCGGTGTCGAAGATGATGACGTTGCGATTATTGACTTTGGCGAAGTCGAGCGCTTCGCGCGCAATTTTCAAAACGTCCGTTTCGCCGCGCTTGAGAAAAACCGGAACTTCAATTTGTTTGCCGAGCGTTTCGAGCTGGTCCATCGCCGCCGGACGATAAACATCCGCCGCCACGAGCAACGGCGCCCGGCCTTGTTTTTGCAGCAGCCGCGCGAGCTTGCCGGACGAAGTCGTTTTGCCGGAGCCGTGCAGGCCGATCAGCAAAATCGAGCTGGGATTTTCGTCGAGCTTCAGCGCGGCGTTTTGCGAGCCGAGGAGTTCGACGAGTTCATCGGAAATAATTTTGACGATCTGCTGGCCGGGCTGGACGCTGGCGATGACTTCCGCGCCGAGCGATTTGGTTTTGACGCGCTCGATAAAATCGCGCGCGACCTTGAAATTCACATCCGCTTCGAGCAGCGCCATGCGAACCTCGCGCAAGGCGTCGCCGACGTTGGCCTCGGAAATTTTGCCGAGGCCGCGCAGATTTTTGAAAGCGTTCTGGAGCTTGCCGCTTAACGAATCGAACATCGGGTCAAATTAAAACAAAATCAGCAGCGGCACAATTTCAAAGGTAATGTCGCACGAAGGGAGCGAAGGTAAAAAAAGTTTTAATTCCTTCACCACCTTCGCGTTTTTCGCGCGACAACTTATTTTACGAAAGCCTGCGGATTGACAAGCGCTACGACATGGCTTAACTCACAAACGATTTGTATTTAGCCAGAGTTGAGTTACCCCACAAACTTTTTCGCCGCGATGGTCGAGTTGTGGCCGCCGAAGCCGAATGAGTTGTTGATGATGGCGTTGACCGGCATTTCGCGCGCGGTGTTCGGTACATAATCCAGATCGCATTCAGGGTCGGGCACTTGATAATTGATGGTCGGCGGAACGATGCTATTCTTGATGGCCAGCGCGCACGCGGCCATTTCCACCGCCCCGGCGGCACCGAGCATGTGGCCGGTTGCCCCTTTGGTGGAGCTGACGACGAGTTTTTTCGCGTGGTCGCCGAAAACGGTTTTGATGGCCTGCGTTTCGCAAACGTCGCCCTGTGGCGTAGAAGTGCCGTGGGCGTTGATGTAACTCACGTCGGTCAGATTCAGTCTGCCATGGCGCAAAGCCATTTTCATGCAGCGCGCCGCGCCTTCGCCGCCGGGCGAGGGCGTGGTGAGGTGATACGCGTCGGCGGTGTTGCCGTAACCGGCGATCTCGCAATAAATTTTTGCGCCGCGTTTCTTGGCATGTTCCAATTCTTCGAGCACGAGGACGCCCGCGCCTTCGCCCATGACGAAGCCGTCGCGTTCCTTGTCGAACGGGCGGGAGGCGTGTTTGGGGTCGTCATTGCGGGTGCTCATGGCGCGCATCGCGCAGAAGCCGCCGATGCCGACGGGAATGACCGCCGCCTCGGCGCCGCCGGCCAACATCACTTGGGCGTCGCCCATCTTGATGGTGCGCCAGGCTTCGCCGATGGCGTGGTTCGCCGTGGCGCAGGCGGAACAGGTGGCGAAGTTCGGCCCGCGCAGATTGAAATACATCGAGACGAGGCCGGATGCCATGTTCGAGATGAGCATCGGGATCATGAACGGCGAGAGCCGGCTGGGGCCGCGTTCGAGGAGAATTTTCAACTGCTCGGTGGTCGTTTGCAGCCCGCCGATGCCGGAGCCGATGAACACGCCGATTTCGTCGCAATTTTCTTTTGCCAGTTCGAGGCCGGAATCTTTCAAAGCCGACCACGCGGCGTAAACGCCAAATTGCGAGTAGCGGTCGGCACGGCGAATGTCCTTGGGCGACGGAAACGCGGGCGCGGGATCAAAATTTTTAACCTCGCCGGCGACCTGCGTGGCAAATGGCGACGCGTCGAACGACGAAATTGTATCAATGCCGCACTGGCCGGTGATGAGGTTTTGCCAGAACGTATCAAGGTCGTGGCCCAGCGGCGTGACGACGCCCATGCCCGTGATGACCACCCGGCGGTCGTAAGAGTTGTTTGCCATGGCAAAATCAAACGGGGCAGTTCAAGCTGTGTCCAGCCAAAACTGCCCCGCCCGTTCAAGTTGAAATTACTTCTGGGACTCCTCGACGTATTTGATCACGTCGCCGACACTCTGAAGTTTTTCGGCCTGTTCATCCGGCACTTCGATGCCGAATTCTTCTTCCAGCGCCATGACCAACTCGACGGTGTCGAGCGAATCCGCACCGAGGTCTTCGATAAACTTGGCCGCCGGCGTCACTTGGTCGGGTTTGACGCCGAGTTGTTCGACGATGATGTCTTTTACGCGTTGTTCGATAGGTTTGTCTGACATAATTATCCTGTTTTTCTAGCCTAAAATTGCCCTGCGCGTCAAGTCTTGAATCATAAAACTTCACATCACCATCCCGCCGTCCACCGTCAAAACCTGACCCGTGACGTAGCGCCCGGACACACCGGCGAGATAAAGCGCCGCCGCCGCGATGTCGTCCGACTGGCCGAGACAGCCCAGCGGAATCTTTTTCAAAATCTCCGCGCGCAACGCCTCGTTCAACTCCGCCGTCATGTCTGTCTCAATGAAACCCGGCGCAATCGCGTTCACCGTGATGCCGCGTCCCGCGAACTCGCGCGCGCACGACTTCGTGAACCCGATCAGCCCCGCCTTGCTCGCCGCGTAATTGCTCTGCCCCGCGTTGCCGATGAGGCCGATGACCGACGAAATGTTGATGATGCGGCCCGTGCGCGCCTTGATCATCGCGCGGCTGAACGCCTTCGTCACCAGAAACGCGCCCTTCAAATTCGTGTCCAGCACCGTGTCCCAATCCGCGTCGCTCATGCGCATCACCAGACCGTCGCGCGTCACGCCGGCGTTGTTCACGAGAATGTCCACCTTGCCGCACTCGGCCAGAATTTTCTCGGCGGCGGCGCTGACGGCGGCGGCATCCGCCACGTCCACGGCGAACGCCCACGCCTTGCGCCCAAGCGCGCGGATTTCCGCCGCGACCTTCTCGGAATTTTCCTGCGTGCGCGAAACACAGACCACGTCCGCGCCTTCACCGGCAAATTTTAATGCGATGGCACGACCAATTCCGCGACCCGCGCCGGTGACAACAGCGATTTGATTGGTGAGTGAACTCATAATTTTCCCGCGATGTTAAACTGTGACGGGAGGCAAATGCACACGAAAAATGACGAGTGATGCATGATGCGTGAAAAAACTTGTGAAGCAAACCACTAAACTCTGCGGCCTATTCCCATATTCGGCATCATCGTGTGTTCTTCTCAATCGTCTCTGTCATCTTCCGAGCAGCCCGCGCCATCTTCTCGTCCGACATCGGCGGATGCACACCGACGACAGTGTTGCTGCCTTCCTTTTGCACACCGATGGCAACACCAAAATCTCGAACGGCCCAGCCAGCCGAATTCGACGGTGGACCAAACGCCGCGCGCAGAAAATCCTGGACTGGCTGATACTGCGAATCAGGGAGCAAGATGCCAACCCCGAACTCGTCCTGAACATACTGCCAATCACCGCCAACCGCTGGCAGATTGTTGGTGGTGATAGGACGCCCGCCATAAGCAAGTGCGTGTTGCAGGATGAACTGCCCCGCATCGCCACGACCTTGAATGTAGTGCTCGCCGCTGCAGCCACAAAGCAACACCAGACCGCAAACAGCTAGGGAAGCGAAAATGCGCATAATGCTTAAGATGCCGAACATTGTATTAAGCCGAACCCATTCTGTCTAATTCTGATAGGAGACAATCGGTCACACTCGTGACCATGAAAAAGTTTTGGTGCAAATTGGCGCACCTTGTCTGCCATCGCTCCGGCCATAAACCAATCTTTCCAGAACCCTCCCGCCGCGCAAGGGCAAAATGTTCATTGTAGGAGACGAGGTGACGAGTCTCAAATTTTCAGTCAGAGACTCCTCACGTCGTCTCCTACGAAGCTAAAACTTTTACCGTGGCTTCCAAG
>DMQW01000404.1 GCA_003455565.1 Limisphaerales bacterium | reverse complement strand
CCGATCAGCACCAACTGCGACATCCGCGCCCACGTCGCCAGCGTGCCAAACACCTCTTCCAACGCCAAGGCCGCCGTGATGATCCGGGAAACGCTCGATCCCGGTTCCCGGCACGCGTTGGTGGACGTGGAGCCGAGCGCCGGCATCGAATTCCTTTTCCGCACCAACACCGCCGGTTCGACCTATGTCGCCAGCGTTGCCGGACAGACCGCGCCAAACTGGGTTCGCTTGACGCGCACCAACAATGTCTTCCGCGCCTATTGGTCTCCCGACGGAAACACATGGAACCAAATCGGCGCGGCCACGAATATTCCCATGACCAACGTCAGCGCCTATGTAGGCCTTGCCGTGTGCGCGCACAACAACACCGTGCTCAACATGTCATCGCTGGACAGCGTCACCGCCAGTTTCCTCACCAATGTTTCGCCCATGATCAATTGGATTGTTCCTACCAACAATTCAACCTTTATCCAACCGAACGTCATCACTTTGACCGCTTTGGCCACCGACGCCGATGGCATGGTGTCAAATGTGGCATTTTTCAATGGCGCAACCTTGTTGAAGAACGTCACCAGTAGCGTCGCCAACCAATATAGTCTGATTTGGAGCAATGTCCCTCCGGCCAACTACACTCTCAGCGCCGTGGCGACGGACAATTCGGGCGCAACCAATAATTCCACCGCCACGATTGGAATTGTGGTGAAGCCGTTGACTTTGCAGGTATTCGGGACACAGACCAACGGGCAATTTAGCTTGAGTTTCCAGGGGCAGAACGGACAAAATTATGTGTTGGAGACCTCCAACAACCTGACAAGCTGGACTCCCATCCTGACTAATGCGCCGACGAATGGTGTGCTCATGTTCACCGATACCAACGCGACCGGTCTGGATCGCTTCTATCGCGTCAAAGCCGGCCTGCCGTCGCCGTGAACGATTAAATCTATAAATGCCATTTTCAATTTCTAAAACCGTTATGAAATCACACCTGCTCTCACTATACCTTGTGGCCGGCGCTTCTGTTTTTGGCGCGGAAGCCCAACCGCTTTATCTCGACAGCCGCCAACCCATTGAAGCGCGCGTCGAGGATTTGCTTTCGCGCCTCACGCTTGAAGAAAAAGTTTCGATGGTTCACGCAAAATCCACTTTCGCCACCGAGGGCGTGCCGCGTCTGGGCATTCCTGAATTGTGGATGGACGACGGCCCGATGGGCGTGCGCGAAGAGGTCGGCGAAGGTTTTCGCAATCTCAACCGCGAAGATGATTTTGCGACCGCCATGCCCGCGACCATCGGTCTGGCCGCGACTTTCAATACCGATCTCGCCACGGCATACGGCACCGTCATCGGACAGGAGGCAAAACAGCGCAACAAAAACATCATGCTCGGACCGAGCCTAAACATCCAGCGCACGCCGCTTTGTGGACGGAATTTTGAATACCTGGGCGAAGACCCGTTTCTCACGGCGCGCATCGCGGTCAATTACATCAAGGGCGAGCAGGCGCAAGGGGTCGCCGCCTGCGCGAAACATTTCGCGGCGAACAATCAGGAAGTCCAGCGCGGTTCGATCAACGCGGAGATGGAGGAGAGGGTTGGGGAGAGGAGGTTCTCGGCTCGCATGAGTCTTGGTTCAATCGTCCCCCGCCCCGGCCCTCTCCCGCTCGTTCCTCGCGGGGAGAGGGAGTCCAAACTTCAGGTTCAAGAACAGTGTCAAGATGCACCCTTTTGTGTTTGCGTTCCAACTTTCCATTTGACAGGCATTTCTAATCCTGCTTGTATCGTCGCGTCTCCACCGGGAATCTTATGACGCCTGCGAATCTCTCCGCTGCTCCGGCTGGCTTTGCCCGGCGTGGCGCTGCGGCAGGCCATCGCCGGGGTTGGGGGAAAAGCGGCGATGAATCGCGCGCAGTCCAGATGCGGGCGCGAATTGGTGGCGATGTTCGGCGGCGCGAAGCGTTTGGAGTGCGCCAGTCCTCTGGCGCTTTGCGGATGCGGGCGGACTAAAAACCAAAACAGGATTGACCGGGACTTGAAAACTGAAACCATAAAAAAACACCCATACGAGAAAATGCAAACCATGAAAACCAAACTCCTCATTCTGTTTGTCGGGCTGGCCTTGTTCGCCGGCGTTCATCACGCTGCGGCTCAAGGGGCGCGATTTTTTCGGATTGCCGGGCCGGCCGCGACGACCATCACGGCGATACGAGCCGATGGCACGCTGGTGTGGAGCAACGCGCTGGCGGGCACGAATTATACCATTCAGACTGCCGCCGCGCTGCCCGACGGAACCAATTGGGTGGATTATGTCCAGCTTCCCGTCACCAATAGCATCAACACCAACCTCATCTTTGCTTTGAACCCGCCTTCCGACATGGCGCTGATTCCCGCTGGCAGCTTCACGATGGGGGACAGCTTGGGGGACAGTGTCGCAGTGGGGTGGACTGATGAAGTGCCCTTGCACACTGTGTATGTTTCGGCCTTCTACATGGACAAATACGATGTGACGTTTGCCTTGTGGCAGTCGGTGTATAACTGGGCGACGAATCACGCTTATAGTTTTGTCTATATGGGATCGGGGAAGGCGGCGAACCATCCGGTGCAGATGATTGAATGGTATGACATGGTGAAGTGGTGCAATGCGCGTTCGGAAAAGGAGGGGAAGACGCCGGCGTATTACACAAGCGGCAGCCAGGCGACGATCTACAAAACTGGCCGACTCGATCTGACCAACGGTTGCGTGAATTGGAACGCGGGCTACCGGCTGCCGACGGAGGCGGAGTGGGAGAAGGCGGCGCGGGGCGGGGCGAGCGGGCAGCGGTTTCCGTGGGGCAACACGATCACTGAAAGTCAGGCCAACTACTATGCTACTCCATCAAGCTATGTTTATGATGTGAACTCTTACTATGGCTGCAATACCAACTATGCGATCGGAGCTTCTCCTTACACCAGTCCCGTTGGCTCGTTTGCGGCGAACGGGTATGGGCTTTTCGACATGGCAGGGAACGTGAGGCAGTGGTGTTGGGATTGGTGGGATAGCAGTTGGTATTCCAATGCCGGCGCGACGCAGAACGACATACGTGGTCCGACTTCAGGCTTCGCCCGGGTGCTTCGGGGCAGCAGTTACAGCGACCCCGCGTTCGCCTGCCGGATGGCGGTTCGCAACGGCATCTCCCCGCACGGCGGCAACAGCATCATAGGATTCCGCTCCGTCCTATCCCCAGGTCAGTGAGCTTAAACGGACAGAGCGGAGCAGTCGAGTCGGAGCGACGAGGGACGAGCGGAGACTGACTGGTGCGAGACACGGAGCGGTAGAATGAAAAAGACGTGATGAAAGAAAAAACTTCAAAGCCGGTCGCAGACCGACGCTCCGGCGGCGGTTTGGTTTCAGGGCCATCGTCAGGCCAAAATCCTGTAGGAGCCGAGGTGACGAGGCTCAAATAAAAAGCGGAAAGCGGAAAGCGGAAACCAGTCAGAGCCTCCTCACGTCGTCTCCTACAAACGAATTTCCCATTCCGCGCCAGCGGCGCGGCGGAGCAGGTGGAGCAGGTGGAGCGCCGGTTTGCAGCCGGCTTACATCGTGAATCATCCAGCTCTGACCGAAACAAACAAAATCCTCAATGCAAGTCGGAGTGATGGCCTTCAAAGCCGGTCGCAGACCGGCGCTCCATCGGCGGTTTGGTTTGAGCGTCAGCGGCGCGGATGCGCTTGGTTTCGGAAAGGCCGCGCTCGGAAAAACCTTTCCCGCCGTCTTCCTGCTCGGCAACATCAACAACCTTCACGCCCGTTACCGCTCCGACGACGCCAGCCAGACCTGGATCCGCATTGATGACAACCAGCACCAATTCGGCAATGCCAATGTTCCAACGATCATCGGTGACCCACGCATTTATGGCCGCGTCTATTTCACTACCGGCGGGCGCGGCGTGATTTACGGGGAAATCAACGGCGGCCCGGCCTTCGGCAAAAAATAATTTATGAAAACATTCATCGTCCACACATCGTTGTCCGCGCTTTGCTCCGTCCGGATTTTCCCCGCCTTCGATAACCTGTTGGGCTGGCAACGGAAATTTTAATCAATAAACCAACTGAAAGGATAAACCTATGAAAAGACCAACGACGGTGACGGTATTTGGCATCATTGGTTTCTAGGGCTATTTACGTGACTCCACCCCCTCAGGGAGCAGTATTTTGCGTGATGGCGAGGACTATCCGCGAACGCTGCTGGAACTGGAACGTCGCTTCAGCGACGAATCGGGGTGCCGCGCATATCTGTTTGCCCTGAGGTGACCGCAGGGCTTTGTTTGTCCGGCCTGTGGTGGTCAAGGCCACGCTCACCGTGCAGATTCCGCAGCAACTCACGGGCTCGGTATTGTCCAACGGCGGCTTCGAACTCCTCTCCGGTTACGCCGACGGCTGGTCGTTGCCGGCGAGCGACCTCGCGCGCTTTGAAATCCAGACCAGCACCAACCTGTCGCAGGGCTGGAGCACGCTGGCTGCCTCGCCCGGCCTCTTTCCCGACGCGGTTTCTGCGCGTGGTGGAACACTGATTTTCGCCCGCCAAAAAACCAGTTGAACTTCGCCGCCCCTTCGGGAAACATCTGGCCCATGCTTTCACAAGTCTGTTCGGCAGCGGTCAGCGGCATTGACGCCTACGCGGTGGAGGTGGAGGTCAACTGCGGTTACGGCGACACGTTCATCGCACTGGTCGGCCTGCCCGATGCCGCTGTCAAGGAATCCAAAGATCGCGTTTCCACGGCACTCACCAATTCCGGCTACAAATTTCCGATGGGCAAGACGACCATCAACCTCGCGCCGGCCGATGTGAAAAAAGAAGGCCCAAGTTTTGATCTGCCCATCGCGATTGCCATGCTGGCGGCGAGCGAGCAGATCGAGACCGACCAGTTGAATAATTTTGTCGCCGTGGGCGAACTCGCGCTGACGGGCGCGGTGCGCAGTTGCAAAGGAATTCTCTCCATCGCTTTGTGCGCGAAGGCGGAAGGGAAAGTTGGGGTTCTCGTTCCCGCCGAAAACGCGGCGGAGGCGGCGGTCGTTGCCGGCCTGCAAGTCATCCCGGTGCAAAATCTTCGCGAGGCCGCGCAGTTTCTGGAAGGCGAAATCAGGATTGCGCCGACGAAAGTGGACCTCGCAAAATTGTTTGAGCATCAAGATGAGGGCGATGTGGATTTCGCCGAGGTCAAAGGCCAGGAATCGGTGAAGCGGGCGTTGGAAATCGCGGCGGCGGGCGGTCACAATGTTTTGCTCATCGGCCCGCCCGGCACGGGAAAATCCATGCTGGCGAAACGGCTCGCGACGATTCTCCCGCCGCTCACGCTGGCCGAGGCTTTGGAAACGACAAAGATTCACAGCATCGTTGGCCTGCTAAAATCCGGGCAGGCACTGGTCACGCAACGGCCGTTCCGCGCGCCGCATCACACCGCGAGCGACGCGGGTTTGCTTGGCGGCAACATCAATCCCACGCCCGGAGAAATTTCCATCGCGCACAACGGTGTTTTATTTTTGGACGAACTGCCGGAGTTCAAACGCAGTGTTTTGGAGACGATGCGCCAGCCGCTCGAAGAAGGCATCGTCACGATTTCGCGCGCGGCGGGGACGATGACTTTTCCGTCGCAATTCATGCTGGTCGCGGCGATGAATCCCACTCCAGATGGAAAAATGCCGGGCGAATCCAGAAGTTCGCCGCGCGAAATCCAAAATTATCTGGGCCGGATTTCCGGGCCGCTGCTGGACCGGATTGATCTGCACGTCGAAGTGCCGCCGGTGAAGTTCCGGGAAATCTCCGGCGAAAAAACCGGCGAGACTTCGGCGGAAATCCGGGCGCGCGTCATCGCCGCGCGTCATCGCCAGCAAGCCCGGTTCGCGCACAAGCCAAAAATAACGTGCAACGCGCGGATGGGGTCGAAGGAGCTGAAGGAATTTTGCGCGCTGGACGACGGCACGAAGGAATTGCTGAAGATGGCGATGACGGAATTGAATTTCAGCGCGCGGGCCTACGACCGGATTGTGAAGGTGGCGCGGACGATTGCGGATCTGGCGGGCGCGGAAAACATTTCGAGCGAGCACATTTCGGAGGCGATTCAATACCGTTCCCTTGACCGTCAGTTGTGGACGTGACCGCCAGTTTTCGGGAATCACGGCCATTGGCAGGCCAGGGTCGCAAAAATACCGTGCGCGGAAAAATTATTCGCCTGGCCGCTGCTTGGCTCGGCATATTGGGGGAATTCATAATGCAGTGCGCCGGTCAAACGCTGGCTGAACTGGCGGGTCAGGCCGACGAGCAATTGGTTGCGGGTAAAATCAAGGCCCAGCGGCACGCCGGCGGCCCCGTTGTTTTATCCCGCAGCGAATCCAGCACCCGCGATTGATATTCTTTCAGCGTGATCATTCGTCGTGGGGGTTGGAACCCTTGATGCGCCGCTTCGGCGGTTCAGGTTCACGGATTTTTATTTTGCGCCGCCGGTTGATTGGTCGCGCCGGCCGCTTTGATGATTTCATCAACGATGGCGTCGGAAAGATTTCCGCCGGTCGGAAAAACCATTTGCAAATGGCCGCTGGTATCAACGATGAGCGTGCGGAAATTGTGATTGATGGTGCCGGCGTCGGATTCATAAGTCACCCCTGACTGGCGGGCGAGTTCACCGATTTTGTCCGCCGGCCCGGTCAGGAAACTCCAGTGCGCCGGATCGTAACCGTAACTTTCGCCGTAGGCTTTCAGCATTGCCGGGGAATCAAATTCCGGGTCGAAGGTGATGGAAAGAAAATGCCAGTTGCCCGGTGCATTGGTCATGGATTTGAGTTTCTGCGACGCCTCCTGAAAATTTTTCGACAGGCGCGGGCAATAATCCGGCAGCGGACAACGCGTAAAAAAGAAGGTGATGGCCAGCGCCTGTCCGCGAAAATCGTTCAGACTGACGGCCTGCCCCAATTCGTTGGTGAACTTGTAGTCGAGCAACGGATGTTTTGGCGGAGCAACCTGAATTTGTGCAGGCTGCGAATTGGTGGGGGTTTTATTTTCCCCCAACGGAACCGTTCCGATTTTGGTGATCCCATCCACCCAGCTTTCGGTTTCGGTGACGTGAAGTTGAAAGGTGATTTCGTCGCCGCGATGGAACCCGGCCAGTTCTTCTGGTTCTTTCACTTTGAACGGCATGGTCATGGCGTCCATGTAATTTGAAATCGCCTGGTGTTTGATGACAACGGTTTTGGCGCCGGGCTGGATTTCTTGAATGACGCCGTTGGCGGCGAACGCGCGCGGGCTTGATGCGTTTTCGTTTGATGACGATGGGAACTCCGACGCTTTCGCCGGCAAAAAAATCAAACGGCACAATAAGGCACCGAGGGTGAGCAACCATAATTGCAGATTCAAATTTTTTGCCGCGCGCCTCACGGATTTGGCAATCGTCCGACGCGATAAAATCCGGGGCTGTTCGTCGCGTGATTGTCCACGAAAACCACGGGATTGCTCGCTGCCGTGCTGGTGAAAATCGGAATCCAATTGGGCGAGGTCAGATTCGTTGACCATTGAACGACGTAGCTCAACCCGATATTGGCGGCGAAGCTGAATTGAAAACTGGCGGACGACAGTTGCGGAGCGTTGATGGCAAGCGGCAACGGCGTAACAACACTGATCGCAACGGCGTTGGTGGATTTGACGCCGTTATTATCCGAAGCGATGGCCGAAAGGGTGTAATTTCCCGCCGCCAGATTGTTGGTGACGGCAGAGAAGGGAACGGCCGCAGTGTTGGTCAAAACAATTGAGCCGACGAGGAATTGCACGTTAGTCACAGTGCCGTCTGTGTCTGAAGCGCTGGCCTTGATGGTGACGTTGGCGGGCGCACTCAAAACTGTGCCGGACGCTGGATTTGTGATGGTGATTGACGGCGGCGCATCCACAATGATGCTCATGGAATTCGTAGTTTTCGCGCCGAGATTATCGGAGGCGATGGCCGAGAGTGTGTAATTGCCGGCTGGCAGATTGTTGGTGACGGCGGAAAAAGGAGCGGTAACCTTGTTGGTCAAAACCGTCGAGCCGATGAGGAATTGAACATTCGTCACAGTGCCATCGCTGTCTGAGGCCGAGGCTTGAACAGTCACATTGGCGGGTGCAGTGAAGACCGCGCCGGATGCCGGGTTTGTGATGGTGACGGACGGCGGCGCATCCACAATGATGTTCACGGAGTTCGTAGTTTTTGCGCCGAGATTATCGGAAGCGATGGCTGAAAGTGTGTAGCTGCCCGTTGGGAGATTGTTGGTGACGGCAGAAAATGGCGCGGCGGCTTTGTTGGTCAAAACCGTCGAGCCGATGCGAAATTGGACGTTGGTCACCGTGCCGTCACTGTCGGAGGCGCTGGCTTGAACGGTCACGTTGGCGGGTGCAATGAAGACCGTGCCTGACGTGGGATTGGTGATGGTGATGATTGGCGGCTGATTGGCCGCCGCTGCCACGTTTATGGTTCCCACCATGCCACTGCTGACATGTAACGTGCATTCGTAGGGGAATGAACCGGCGGAGTTGAAGGTGTTGGTGAAGGCAAACGGGGTGCTTTGCAAGGCGTTATTATTCGGAAAAACCCATGCAGACGGCGTTGATTCGCTGACAACATTGTGACTGAATGAATTGGGTGCCCAAGTCCAGATCACCTTGTCGCCGGCATTGATGTTTGCTGTGGCAGGCGCAAAAGAGTTGTTGGCGACAGATACATTGACGATTGCGCCCAAGCCGGAAAGCGGGCGGATCAAGCAAAGCAAAAAAGCCGTTAAAACGGTGGCGAAATATTTTTTTGGCGAAAATTTCATGGACATACACAAGTGTGATGAATGAAAAAAGGAATTGTTCCCGGAAAGTTTCACGGGAACAATTTGCCTGCGGACGACTCCTACTATTGATGCCGCAATATGGCTGAAAGCGTAGATTTTGAAAATCTGGTGGCGGGCTATTACGCGCCGCTGTATCAATTCGCCTTCAGTTTGACGCGCGATGAGGCGGATTCGTGCGATCTGGTTCAGCAGACTTTTTGCATCTGGGCACGCAAAGGCCATCAATTGCGCGACGCAACCAAAGTGAAAACCTGGCTGTTCACCACCCTGCACCGCGAATTTCTTTCCGCGCGCCGGAAACAAACGCGCTTTCCGCACGTCGAACTGGAACACGCCGCCGCCGAACTGCCCATGGTGGCGCCGGCCACGGTCAACCGCCTCGACACCGCGCAGGTGCTGGCCGCTCTGGCGCGGTTGGACGAAGTTTTTCAGGCGCCGGTCGCCTTGTTTTATTTGCAGGATTGTTCCTACAACGAGATCGCCGCAATTCTGGAAGTGCCGCTGGGCACGGTCAAATCGCGCCTTACGCGCGGACTCGGCCGGCTGCACGAACTGCTGACCGGCGAAAAAATCGAAATGCCAAAGCCAACGAATTTGTGAATCACGACGAAGCCAAAACTATTTTGCTGCCCTACCGGCCCGGCCCGGCGGATGCGGAAGATCCGCAAATCGCCGGGGCGCTCGCGCTGGCGAAACGCGACCCGGAACTGGCCGGCTGGCTGGAGGCGCATTGTGCGCGACAGTTTGTGATCGGCGAAAAATTCCGCCAGCTCATCGCGCCCGCCGGACTGAAGGAACAAATCATTTCCGAACAAGCGGCGAGCGAGAAAATGATTTCACGGCGGCAGAAAATCCAGTTCGCGATGGCAGTTATCGTCGGGTTGCTGGTAGCGCTGGCAGTTTTCTGGTTTCCGCACCGCGCGCCGGATGACACGCTGGCCATTTACCAAAACCAGATGGCAGGCGTGGCGTTGCGCGGCTACGCGATGGATTTGACAACGAATGATCCGGCGGCGGTCCGCGCCTACCTCGCGCAAAACCACGCGCCGGCGGATTTTATTTTGTCCGCGAAACTCAAGCAGGCGGCCTTGACCGGTTGTGCGGTTGAAAGCTGGCAGGGCGTAAAAGTTTCGATGATTTGCTTCCACACCGGCCAGACTTCGGCGGCGAACGAGGCGAGCGACCTCTGGTTGTTTGTGGTTGACCGTGCCGCCATGAAAGATGCGCCTGCCGGAGCTTCACCGCAACTTTCCAAAGTCAACCGGCTCATTACCGCCACCTGGACGCAGGGCGATAAACTCTATCTGCTCGGGACTGCGGGCGATGAGCAGACCATCCGGCAATACCTCTGATGCAAATTCCGATTTCCATTTTTGTGTGCGTCAGTTTTCAGTGCTCATGTGTGCCATTACCCAGTCGAAGTCATAGTGTTCGTCGGGAATCTGGATGGGAAGATGCGCAGCGTGCGGGGTGGCCGGTTGGATGGTCTTTGCATTCAACCAGCGATGGAGCGAAGCGTGGCCGTCGGCAAAGGAAAACGCGGTAGAGCGGTTATGGTATGAGGCAGGCAGATCAATCCATTCATCAGCGGCGGCGCCGTAAGCACCGTTGGCCGCCGGCGCATCCTTGTTTAGAAAATAGCCGTCGTCAATGCTGTCAGGGTGTTCATCCAGAAACACAAAAATTTCCACCGGCTGCGGGATTTGCGTGATTTTGAAAAACTGCTTGTAGCCGGGATTATTGACGTTCACGCCGCTGGCTGAAAAGGCTCCGGCGTTTCCCACCATGGCATTCATCGAATAACTGCGGATGCGCCGATCCCAGCCGGCGGCACTTTGCATCACGCTTAACGCCCGGTCGGAAGGACAATGGAAAAAGCTTGTTACGCCACCGACGTAAGGGCCAAGGCTCGCGCCGGTAAGCGTCGCCAGATTGGTATTGTCGGAACTCAACTCCCACGTCATGACGTTGTTGACCCAATTGATATTGGTTCGGGGGGAAGCATCAGTCATGACCAGATTATACGGCAGGAAACTTTCGTGGTCATCGGTGTAAAGCTGGCACGCCAGCCCAAGCTGGCGGGTATTATTCAGGCAAGAAATGGCCGCTGCCCGCTCACGCGCCTTGGACAAAGCCGGCAGCAAAAACGCCGCCAGCATGGCGATGATCGCAATCACCACCAGCAACTCAATCAGCGTGAAACCCCGCCGCCGGGCTGGATTTGCAAATGTTGGCATTTTCAAAACCGATAAAAATCAACTGGCTCTGCAAGTGATACGACGGCTTGGCGACCGCGTCAAAACGGATAGACGACAAACTGTGCCAAGTCTTTCGCAGCCATTGGCCGTCCGCCATGCAATTTTTTGCAGTTGATCGGCGTTCGACCCGACTTCTACAAGTTTTCAGGAACAAAATCAATCCCCTCGCCTCTAATGCGCGAAATCACCGCCACGCGTGTGGATTGCCAATTCGCCCCCGGCAAATTATAGTGAATCATGGTTGCGCCAAAAACTTCCGCTTTGCGATGGCTCTGCACGGGGCAGGAAATTTTTCCGGCCATGCTGGCGGCGCTGGCGGCGGCGCAGAAATCCATCCAACTGGAAACTTATATTTATGCGGACGGAAAATTAGGCCGGCAATTTCTCGCCGCCTTGCTGGCGGCGGCGCAACGCGGCGTGCGCGTCCGGGTCTTGGTGGACGCAATGGGTTCCTGGCTGCTGCCGAATAATTTTTTTGACCCGCTCGTGGCGGCGGGCGGCGAGGTGCGCCGGTTCAATCCACTTCACCTCTGGCGGTTCGGGGTGCGCGATCATCGCAAGCTGCTGGTCTGCGACGAGTCCACGATTTTCCTGGGCGGATTCAATGTGGCCGATGAATACGATGGCGACGGCGTGACGCGCGGCTGGTGCGATCTGGGCGTCCACATCGAAAATCCCGCCTTGGCCAGAGAACTGGCGGCTTCCTTCGAAGCCTTGTTCACGCTGGCGGACTTTCGCCGGAAACCGCTGCTGCGATTGCGCCTCTTCAAGCGCAAACGCAAACCTCAAAAAAAACCGGCGGGAGAATTGTTGCTGACCCATCCCGGTCGCGGGGCGAGTCCTTTTCAAACGGCCCTGCATCACGATCTGGCGGGGGCGCGCGCGGTGCGGATGATCAGCGCGTATTTTCTGCCGACCCACCGGGTGCGCCGGGATTTGATGCGTGCGGCGCGGCGCGGCGGACGCGTGCAACTGATTCTGGCCGGCAAATCCGACGTGCGGCTTTCACAGCTGGCGGCCCGGAGTTTTTACCATCGCCTGTTGAAGGCCGGCGTGGAGATTTACGAGTATCAACCGCAGATTCTGCACGCCAAGCTGATTGTGAGCGATGGCATCACCTACGTCGGCTCGTCCAATCTCGACATTCGCAGTTTTAATCTGAATTACGAACTGATGCTGCGGCTCAAAGACCCGGCGGCGGCGGTTGCCGCGCGGAAAATTTTTGAACGCACGTTGCAGCATTCTCAAAAAATTGAACTCCACCAGTGGCGGAAGGCGCAGGCCTTCTGGCATCGCTGGCAGCATCGCTGGGCGCATTTTTTGCTGGCGCGGATTGATCCGTTCGTCGCCTTGCGGCAATTCCATGCGCTATGATAATCCCTTTGCATTTCGCCGCCAATTCAAGCAGTGTGCGGCCATGAAAATTCAACCGGGCTGGCGGTTCCACCTTTTGACGGCGGTGTTTTGTTCGCTATGTCTCGCGCCGCTCGCGCGCGGGCAGGGCGCGGGGCTGACTTTTACGGTGGCCTCGGAATCGGTGACGGCGGGCGCAGCGGTGAGCGTCTGGTTGAATGTGCTCAACCCTTCCGGCCAGGAAATTTCGTGGACGTTTCCGCCGCAGATCGAACGTAAAATTATTTCGGCACAGGGCAGCTTCACCGGCGAATTGGAATTGCATTCGACGGAATTGAGCGAAGTAACCCATCGCGCCCGGCGCTTTTGTCCGACGCGAATATATTGCCACCATGCCGGCGGCCGTGGCCGGCCGAGCCGTGCTGGAATTTCCCGGGCTGAACGCCAACCGCGTGGTGCTGGATGTGGCGGCGCCAACTTCAGCCGCGATGGCGCCGGAGAAAACGGCGGATTCATTTGTCACCCGCTATTTTAATGAAGTTGAACCGCAGGAGCCGGGCAAAAGTTTTGATCCCGGCCGGTTTTTCAAGGAACACATTTCCGGCTATGAGCCGATGTATTTCATCGCCGGCACGAAATCGCCGAACGCGAAATTCCAGATCAGCTTCGCGTATCAACTGTTGAACCAGGACGGGCCGCTGGCGACTAGGGTTCCCGCGTTGAAAGGTTTTCACATCGCCTACACGCAGACTTCGTTGTGGGATTGGAACGCGGCGTCCGCGCCGTTTTACGACACGAGCTACAAGCCGGAAGTATTCTATTCGTGGAAGCGCGTCGTGGGCGGCCAGCCGACCAACTGGTTTCAACTCGATTTGCAAGGCGGCTTGCGGCACACGTCCAACGGCAAGGACGGCGACACCTCGCGCAGTCTGAGCATCGCGTATCTGCGACCGACCTTCACCTTTGGCCGCGCCGATGGTTTGCAACTGACCTTGCAGCCGCGCGTGTGGACTTATCTTGGCAACTTGAGCGGCAATCCTGACATCGCCGACTATCGCGGCTATGCGGACTTGCGGACGATTGTGGGCTGGCAGCGCGGGTTGCAACTGTCCGCATTGGGACAGCTGGGCAAAGCTGGCAATCACGGCAGTCTGCAACTGGACCTGACTTATCCCACGATGCGATTTTTCGGCAGCTTCAGCCTGTATCTGGACGTGCAATACTTCACCGGCTACGGCGACAGCCTGCTGGGTTACAATAAAAAGTCGGATGAATTTCGCATAGGCTTTTCGCTTTACCGATAGCCGCTCCAAGCCCGCTTCTTGTTCGCGGTAAATACTCGATGGTTTTGCCGGGCGTGAAGCGATAAACGCTTCGCCGGAAACATTCACAACGGGAATTCGCTTTCACCCGGCCGCACCACCTCACGGCGCGGCGCAATTGCTTCGGCGGGCGCGACCGGCGGTTCCGGCGGTTCAAGTTTCTCTTCCACTTCGTCATTTTTCTCCGGCTCGGAAATTTTTTCAACCGGGGTTGCCGCCGCCGATTTTTTTTCCGCGCGGAATGCTTTCGGTTCTGCCAGCGCCGACGGCGGCGGCGTGCGGTTCACCAATGCCAGCATGGAAATGGCCGAGGCCGTTTCGCGTTCGGCCTTTTCGATGCGGGTAAATTCGCCGTAGATTTCCGCCAGCGCCGGTTCCTCGCGCAACGGCAGTTCCTGGCCCGAACCCGTGCGCATGGCCAGCAGAATGTCGTAGGCGTTGATGTTTTCGAGCGGGCGCGCGGGCACAAATGCCGCCTCCGCACCGGCCACTTCCGTGACCAGCCCCATGTGCGCCAGGACGTGCAGCACCGATTGCGTGAGCCGGCTGGGGATGCCCAGTTCCGCCGAGAGCTGGAGGACGGTTGCGGGGCACCGGCCATTTTGAAAACGCTGGCCGAGGCTGGTCATGATGCGCAACGCCACAAATTCCCGACCGCGCTGGTTCACATTATCCGCCAGTCGGTCCTGCAAATACGCGGCGCGATTTTGGAACGCGTAGGCGACTTGCGCGCCGAACAGCAGGATGAGCCACGAGAAGTAAAGCCCCGCCATGAACACCGGCACGAGGCCGAGCTTGCCATAAATCTGGCTGTTGCTCACCACACGCGAGACGTAGAGGAAGCCGAACACGTTGTTCAAGTGCCACAACGAACCGGCGACGAAGCCGCCGACCAGCGCCGCACTGGAATCAACCTTTGTGTTTGGCACAATCTGATAGAACAGCGCGAAGGCCAGCCACAAGACCACGAGCGGCAGCAATTTGAAAATGAGTCCGCCCACGAACGGCGTTTGGCTGACGAATTCCCGCGCCGCCTGCATTTGTGCACCACCGGACAAACCGAGCGCGACGATGAGCAGCAATGGCCCGAGCGTGATGGTCGCCCAGTAAAGCACGATGCGCAGCAGCCAGTTGCGCCCGCGCGTCACGCCCCAGATGTCGTTGAATGTTCCCTCGATGTTCGCAAGCATCGTGATGGCGACGTAGATCAGGAGCAGCATCCCGATCAATCCCAGCGTCTTGCTGCGGGTGTTCTGGATGAATTCATGGATGCCTTTGGCTACCTGCTTTTGTGCGTCTATCACGCGAGAATCATCGTCACCCGCCGCAACAAAGGAATTCATCGCCGTTGCCGCGACCTCGTTTGTTCCCATGACGGCATTGGTGTAAGCTCCGGCGGAAACGGAATTGGTCGGTTTGAGCGCGACGGAAAAATCCGGGCCGATTTCAAGCGAGACGTTGGTCGTGTTGAGCGTCGCGGGCGGCGGCATGATGTTGGAGACAACCTTGTCAATCACTTCGTAGATTTTTCCCTCGCCTTCGCTCTTGAGCAGGCTGCTGGTGACGCTGATGGCGACGGCCAGCATGGGGATGAGCGCCAGCAGCGTCGCGTAGGACAACGCCGCCGCGCGCGCGGGACAGCGGTTGCGGTTGAAACTTTTGCCGACCAGCGCCCAGAAATGGACGAAGCGTTCCAGCCGGCCTTCGAGATGAAAAATCTCATCTTCCGCACCTGCGACCGCGCCGGTGATGATTTTGACGAGGCGGAAAAACCGTTTGCTGGCCATGTTGCCGTCACGCTAACAAAGCCAGCGGGCAAGTCAACGGCGCGACAAAGGCTTTACGCCGGGCGGCGGACTTGCACAATGACGTCGCGCGTCCGTAGCTCAATTGGATAGAGCTTCTGACTTCGGATCAGAAGGTTGCAGGTTCAAGTCCTGCCGGGCGCACCATTCCACCACTCGTCGAGTTTTCGACGAGTAGTGACCATGGTTTTACGCAAGAACCACGGGCTTTTTTGCAGTCGAGGACAAGGTTCGAGCCAAACACTTTTTGAGCGAGAACCCGCTTCTCTTGAAGAGAACCCGAAATCGCGATTTCATCCGCGTCTTTAGCGGTTAAAATCCATTTTTGGAACGGTTCGAGCCAATCGGCTTGGCCTTTCAAAAGCGCGCTGCTTTGCTCCTCCAAAGATTTCTTCCGGCTCATTTCTTTGGCCTTTTCCGCGACGTAAGCCTCGCGGTCAATGATGCCGTCCAATAATGAGTCCAGAAGCGTTTGAAGACGGAGATTGATCTTTCCAATCTCCGCGCGCTTCCGTTCGGCCATGAGCCGGGCAGATTGGGCGCTCTGCTTCTTTTCCTCCTTAACCCGTGTCAGCATTTCATCCGCCCAAACCCATTGCTACACCAAGAAACTCGCCAACCTTGCCGCCAGCATCCTGTTCTGCCTGCTCAAAAAAACCTAATCAATACCTGTTGAGCAATCCCGAATAATAGTGTAAAATAAACACTGTCCCTCAACATCCCCTAAAACGGGGATGCCATGCGCCGGGTTTCTTGAACAACGTCAAAATGCGGCTGTTCCCGTGGTTTGGCCTAGCGGTTTTTTCAAGTTTTATGGGCG
>DMQW01000126.1 GCA_003455565.1 Limisphaerales bacterium | reverse complement strand
TCGTCGCCGACCTTGCAGATGTCTTCGGTGTTCTTCACGCGGAAGTTGGCAAGTTCGCTGATGTGAACTAGGCCGTCCTTACCGGGCAGGAATTCGACGAACGCGCCGAATTCTTTCACGGTGACAACTTTGCCGCGATAGATTTTGCCAATCTCGGCTTCGGCGGTCATGCCGCTGATGGCGTCCACGGCGATCTTCATGCCCTCCGCCGAGACGGAGAAGATGTTGACCGTCCCGTCGTCCTCGATGTCAATTTCGCAGCCGGATTCTTCCACGAGCCGTTTGATGTTCTTGCCGCCCGGCCCGATGATCGCGCCGATTTTCTCCGGGTTGACCTTGAGCGTCGTAATACGCGGCGCGTATTTGCTGATGTCCTTGCGCGGTTCGGCGAGGGTCTTGGCCATTTCGCCGAGAATGAACAGGCGCGCGATGCGCGCTTTTTCAACCGTTTCAACCATGAGCGCGAATGGAATGCCTTTGAGCTTCAAATCAAGCTGGAAACCGGTGATGCCTTTTTCCGTGCCGGCGATTTTGCAGTCCATGTCGCAATACGCATCTTCCCAACCGATGATGTCGGTGAGCAGTTGGTATTTGGAAATGCTGTCGCCACTGTATTCAGTGCAGATGCCGACGCTGATGCCGGCCACCGGACGAATCATCGGAACGCCCGCATCCATGAGCGCCAGCGTGCCGCCGCAAACGGACGCCATCGAGGTGGAACCGTTGGACTCCATGATTTCACTGGTGACGCGGATGGTGTAGGGATAATTCGCGGACGGAATCATCGGCTCAATGCTGCGTTCAGCCAGCGCGCCGTGGCCGATTTCGCGACGGCCGGGACCGCTGATGCGGCCGGTTTCGCCGACGGAGAAATTCGGGAAGTTGTAGTGCAGGGTGAATTTCTTTTCCGTCTTGCCGCCGGTGTAGGAATCAAATTCCTGCGTGTCGTCGCCGGTGCCGAGCGTGACAAGCGAGACCGCCTGCGTTTCGCCACGCGCAAACAACGCGGAACCGTGGGCGCGCGGGAGAAGACCGACTTCGCTGGAGATCGGACGAACCACGTCAAACGCGCGGCCGTCGAGACGCTTGCCGCTGTTCAGAATCAAACCACGCACAGCTTCTTTCTGGATGTAATAAAACGCGTCGTTGATGACGAACGGCGTGACTTTTTCCGCGCCGAATTTTTCGACGAGCTTCACGCCGACTTCATTCTTGATGGCATTGCAGGCCGCTTCGCGCGCGAGCTTGCCGGGATTCAATAGCGCAGGCACGAAACGGTCGCCGGCGAGCTTTTTCGCTTCCGCGAGAATTTCGTCGGGAACAATCTTGAGCGTGATGTCGCGTTTCTTCTTGCCGATTTTCGCGACGAGTTCTTTTTGCGCGGCGATGACGGGCTGGATGACTTCCTGCGCGTATTTCAACGCGGCATTGAAATCAGCCTCGGTGATTTCCTTCGCGGCACCTTCATACATCACGATGTCTTTTTCGTTGCCGACATAGACGAGATCGAGATCGCTCTCGGCCTGTTCGGCATGAGTGGGGTTGGCGATGAACTTGCCGTTGACGCGACCGACGCGCACCGCGCCGAGCGGCCCGGCCCACGGAATATCGCTGACCATCAACGCGGCGCTCGCGCCGAGGATGCTCAAAATATCGGGATCGTTTTCGCCGTCCGCGCTCAACAGCACGGTCTGGACTTGCACTTCGTTATACCAGCCCTTCGGAAACAGCGGGCGGATCGGGCGGTCGGTGAGACGGCAGGTGAGGATTTCCTTTTCCGTCGGACGGCCTTCGCGCTTGAAGTAGCCGCCGGGGAATTTTCCAGCCGCCGCCGCTTTTTCGCGGTAGTCAACGGTCAACGGAAAAAAATCCTGGCCTTCCTTGGCTTTCGTCGCGGCCACGGCGGCCACGAGAATGATGGTTTCGCCCATCTGAACCGTCACGGCGCCGTCGGCCTGTTTGGCCAGCTTGCCGGATTCGATGGTGATTTGCTTGTCGCCGATGGCGGCGGTGATTTTATGTGACATAACTTTCTTGCCTGCCACCCCCAGAGGAACTTCAGTGAACCCCGAAAATTTTCGGAGCTGAATGAAATTTCCCGAAAGCGGCAGAATTTCTTCGCGCGGTTTTGGTTGGGGAGCCGGACTGTTCGCGAGGGCAGCCGGATCCGGAAATAGAAGGCGGGCGGGAAAAGAAAACGCCGCGCCTTCCGTAAAATTAACGGCGCAGCTTCAACTTCTTGGTGACCGTCTGATAACGGCTCAAGTCGGTGGTCTGCAAATAATCCAGCAACCGGCGGCGCTGGCTGACCATCATCAAAAGTCCACGGCGCGAGCTGTGATCCTTCTTGTTTGTCTGCAAATGCTCGGTCAAATGGTTGATGCGCTCGGTGAGCAGCGCGACCTGCACGTCGGCGGAACCCGTGTCTTTGGCGTGCAGCTTGAATGTTTCAATCGTCTTCGTCTTCGCTTCCATAAATAAATTTAGTCCGTGAAAATAATTATTTAACGCCGCCGTGTAAAGCGAATTCATCCGCCAAAACGCCTGCTGCCACGCCCACCGGCATGGACTGCGGGACACGGGTTTTGAACAACCA
>DMQW01000176.1:6753-7867 GCA_003455565.1 Limisphaerales bacterium | reverse complement strand
TCATTGATTCAAAAACGCGCCGGTTGCCAAATAAAATTCTTCGTTCCTTGCCGCCTTTGTTGTTAAATTTCCCGCCACATGAAGTGGACTAAAACTTTGATTCCAACTCTCCGCGAAGCTCCGGCTGACGCGGAAATTGTTTCGCACAAATTACTTTTGCGCGCCGGCCTCATCCGCAAGCTCGCGGGCGGCGTTTATACTTTTCTGCCGCTCGGCCTGCGCGCGTTGCGCAAGGTGGAGCAGATCATCCGCGAAGAAATGGACCGTGCGGGTGCCATCGAAGTGCTCATGCCCGCACTCCAGCCGCCGGAAATCTGGCAGCAAAGCGGTCGTTACGAAACCGCGAGCAATGTGCTGTTTAAATTGAAGGACAGCGGCGGTCGCGAATGGGTTTTGAGTCCGACGGCGGAAGAGGTCATCACCACGCTGGCCGCCAACGAGATCAATTCCTACCGCCAGTTGCCGAAGAATTTTTACCAGATCAGCGTGAAGTTCCGCGACGAGATCCGCCCGCGCTTCGGCCTGATGCGCGCGAAGGAATTCATCATGAAGGACGCGTATTCCTTCGACACCACGGACGAGGGCGCGATGGCCAGCTACCAGAAAATGTATGACGCCTACACGCGCATCTTCGCGCGTTGCGGCTTGAAGGCGCTTCCGGTCGAGGCTGACACCGGCGTCATCGGCGGCAACTATTCGCACGAGTTCATGGTGCCTGCCGAGGCGGGTGAGAACGAAGTGGCGTTTTGCGAAGGCTGCGGTTACGCCGCGAACATCGAGAAGGCGACCAGCGGCATTCCCAAAACCACCGCGCGCGAAATCGGCGCGGCGATAGAAAAATTTGCGACGCCCGGCGTCGTGACCATCGAAGCGTTGAGCAAAGCGCCTTACAGCGTGCCGTCGAACCGCCAGATCAAGACACTGGTTTACATTGCGGACAGCAAGCCGGTGATCGTTCTGATTCGCGGTGATGACCAGTTGAACGAAACGAAATTCGCGGCGAAGACGGGTGCGGTTGCAACGCGACCTGCCACCGTTGAAGAAATCGTGCCGTTGCTCGGCGCGAAGCCGGGAAGTCTTGGCGCGGTGTTTAGTGGGACAGGCATCTTGCCTG
>DMQW01000176.1:0-6553 GCA_003455565.1 Limisphaerales bacterium | reverse complement strand
CAGGCAAGATGCCTGTCCCACTATTTTTGCCGACGAGCGTTTGCGTGGCGCGAACGACATGACGACCGGCGCGAACGAAGATGGTTTCCATTTGAAGAACGTCTCCATCGAACGCGACATCAAAGTGACGGCGTGGTTTGATCTTCGCACCGTCACGGCAGGCGAGCCATGTGCCAAGTGCGGCAAGTCGTTGAAGATTCGCCGCTCGATTGAAGTCGGCCACGTCTTCAAGCTTGGCACGAAATACAGCGAGGCGCTCGGCGCAACTTTTCTCGACGTGGACGGTTCGCGCAAGCCGTCGGTCATGGGCTGTTACGGCATCGGTGTCACGCGCACGTTGCAGGCGATCATCGAGCAGGGGAACGATAAGGACGGCGTCATCTGGCCGTTGAGCGTCGCGCCGTATCAAATTTGCATCACGCCGCTGGCCGTCGCGCCGGAGAGTGAAGCGATGAAACTGGCGGAAAAGTTTTACGCGGAACTGACGGCGCGCGGCGTGGACGTGATTCTCGACGACCGCGACGAACGTCCCGGTGTGAAGTTCAAGGACTCGGAGCTGGTTGGTTTTCCGATCCGCATTGCGCTCGGTGAAAAATCGCTGGCGAAGGGCGAAGTGGAAATCAAGCCTCGCAACGGCGCGTTGCAGCCGGTGAAAATTGAGGATGCCATCGAAGCCGTGCTGAAACTGATTCAGGCCTGACTGGCGACAGTCTTGTTGTCGAGACTCGCGCGCACGAGCCGGATGAGGTCGGCGTAGGCGTAAGGCTTCGGCAGGAAACGGGCGTTGGTGCGTTCGAGAACTTCCGGGCTGACGATGTCGTCGGAATAACCGCTGGTGAAGATGATCCGCAATCCTGGTTGTTCGGCCAGCATATGTTCGGCGATGTCCAGGCCGGAAATGCCTTCGGGCATTTTCATGTCGGTGAGCAGCAGATCAATTTCGCCGCGATGCTGTTGCCAGACGAGGATGGCTTCGCGCCCGGAGGCGGCCTCCAAAACGCGGTAGCCGCAGTCCTTGAGAAATTCGTGCGCCATTTCGCGCAGAACCATTTCGTCTTCGGCCACCAGAATGGTTTCCGAACCGCCGGCAGCGGGAGCGGCGGCAACCGTTTTTTCCGCCTCGGCGGGCAAGGCTTCGTCGCCGGCGGGAAAATAAACGGTGAACGTGGTGCCTTTGCCGACTTCGCTGAACACTTCAATCCACCCGGAGTGTTGGCGCACGATGCCAAAGACGGTCGCCAGTCCGAGGCCGGTGCCTTTGCCGACTTCCTTGGTGGTGAAAAAGGGTTCAAAAATCCGCGCCCGAACCGCCTCCGTCATCCCGAAGCCGGTGTCGCTGACTTGCAGCCGCACAAACTGCCCCGCGTGCGCGCCGGGATTCCGTTCAACATACTCCGGCCCGGCCCGGAATTCCTCGAGGCGGATGGTCAGCGTGCCGCCTTCGGGCATGGCGTCATGCGCGTTGACGGCGAGATTCATCAACACCTGTTCAATCATGCCGCTGTCGCCGTAGATGGTGGGAAGCGTTGCGGGCGCGTGAAATTCCAGCGCTATCGTTTCGCCCAGCAAACGGCACAACATCTTGTTCATATTGCCGACAATTGAACCGAGATCAAGCACGCGGGGTTGCATCACGTTTTTGCGGGTGAACATGAGCAGTTGCCGCGTCAATCCCGCCGCGCGTTCCGCTGCGCCGTAAATCGCCAGCACCGGATCCAACACCTGCGGCGGCAGCGTCGTTTCGGAAAGCAGCTTGCTCGAATGCCCCTGGATGATGGTGAGCATGTTGTTAAAATCATGCGCCACGCCCGCCGCGAGCTGGCCGATGGATTCCATCTTTTGCGACTGCCGGAGCTGATTTTCTAAGTTCAACCGGCTGGTGATGTCTTCGCCGTAGCAATGCACCACGCCGCTGGCCGGCATCGGATGCAGCGACCACGAAATCGTCTGGTCGTTGATCTTCGTGATATGGCTCGTCTTGCTTTGACCGGACGCCAGACAATCCTTGACGATCTGCGGGAGCGGCTCCGGCAGCAATTCACGCGGATGAGTTTTGCCGGCCGCCGCCGCCAGTTTCTCGGCGGCCACATTGAAATAATTCACCGAACCGTTCCCGGATAATTCCAGCGCCGCACTCGGATTTTCTTTTACAAACGTCGCGAGTTTTTCTGTTTCGGCCTCGGCCTTGATGCGTTCGGTTCCCATCCCGACCACCGTGGCGATGGCCAGCAGAAACTGGACATCATCCGGGGAAAATTCCCGGCGATGCGTCGTATGCGCCGCGAGGACGCCAAAGGGTTTGTCGCGCGTGGGAATGGCGACGGCGACACCGCTGACCACGCCCAGTTCCGTCAGCAGCAGGGACTTGCCGTAATGGGTCTCCGTGTTCCAATCATTGACCAGCGAAACGTCACCGGTTTCGGCGGTCGCGACCATCTGTGATTTTTTGCTGCTGCCCGTGTCGCCGGTCGCTTGCGGGCGGCAACCATAGACCGCCAGCGGATGCAGATTGCCATCGGGCATCCTTTGGAAAAGCATCGCGTATTGCACCTCCAACATTTCGGCCACGCGATAAACCGCCTGTTCGTAGATCACCTCCGGGTCTTTGTTGGTCAGCGCACATTGGCCGACGGCGGACACCGCCGTCTGCTGCATCGCGCGGTTGAGCAATTTCTGGTCGGCCTCGTCGTGTTCCTTCTGCCGCTTCTGAAGCGCATCGGCCATCTCGTCAAATTTTTGCGCGAGCTGGCCAAGTTCGCCTTCCGCTTCTTTCAACCCGGTTCGCGCCTGTAGATCACCGCTGGACAGCCGCAGCACCGCCTTCGTCAGCGCCTGCACCTGCCCCAGAATAAAATGCTCTCCGCCATACCACGCCGCCATCAACGCCAGCACGCCCACGATGAAACTCGCCCACGGAACATTCAACGCATACTGCCGGATCCAGGCCGGCGCGTATTCCCAGAACCAGTTCTGGTTGACGATGAACGTGAGCACCAGCGCCGGTGAAATCCACAAAAAGACGCTGGCGACCAGTTGCATCCGCACACTGGAAAATTTTTTAACGGGTTTTGGAACCATGCTGTTTGGCGGAATATAAATGAAATTTTGCCGGACGAAAATAATAATCAGGTGGTCGCGCCCAGTGCCGCCATCCGGCCGCGCGGCAACCGGCCCAGATGAAAAATTAGAAAACCTTGCAAAAAACGGCTCAATTCGGCCGCTTGTGTGCCGGTCAACCTCAAGCGCGAAAGTTTTCCCCAGTCGCTTTCCAAAAGGGTCCGGACAATTTTTTTCGCGCCCGGCGTCAAGCGCGCCGCAATGAAGTCCGGTTCCAGCCCCAGCTCGTGAAGCAGCTTCAGCTCCAGCGCAAAAATATTTTGCGGCCGCGGCGTCTGGCCGCAGAGCCAGCCGAGAAAAGCGCCGGTCAGTTCAAAAATCTCCGGCAGCGGCGTCTCCGTTTCCGTCGCCAATTCGATGAACGCGGTCGCATAGGCGGCCTGTTGCAATTTAAAAACGTCTTCGCGGATTGCGCCATGCGTTTCGCGCTGGCTGACTTCGCGGAGGTTGTGCAGATCGGAACTGCGGCTGCGGCTGAAGGAAAAATCCGCGCGATAAAAAATATCCAGCCGTCCCGCAAACGGCGACTTCGGCCTGCGCGCGCCCTTGGCCACTGTGGCGATGCGCCCAAAATCCGGCGTGAGCCAGTGGACAATCAAGCTCGTCTCCGTGAGCGGCCGCGTGCGCAGGACAATGCCGTTGGCAGACTCGATCATTTGATTTTCACCGGCAAGTGTTCCGGCGTGATGGAGCCGAGGCTGACGATGTATTTGATGCCGTCGGCCACGCTCATGTCCAGCTTGGTGACTTTCTCTTCCGGAACCAAAATCAGAAAACCGGAAGTCGGGTTCGGCGTGGTGGGAATGAAAACGCCCACGAGATTTTTCCCGATTTTTTTCTGCGCTTCGCCCTGCGTCTCGTTCGTGATGAAGCCGACGGAATAACTTCCCGCGCTGGGAAATTCAACCATGACGACCGTCTTGAAGGAATTTTTATTGCCAGAAAACGCCTCGTTGACCTGCTTGATCGCGCCGTAAAACTTGTTCAGCAGCGGCACGTTCATCATCGCCACGTCGAGCCACTCGATCATCCGTTTGCCGATGTAATAACGCGCCAGCACGCCGACGACCGAGATCAACGCCACGGCGAGAACAAAGGCGAGCAGGCTCCAAAACCAGAACATTTCCCCCGACGCGCCGTTCTCGTAGATGAATTTTTTATCGAGGAAGAACTTCGGAAAAAACAGCAGCATGTCCGTGAAATTGGAGGCCGTGCGAAACAGCCACACCACGGCGGCCACCGAAACTATCGCCGGCAGAGTGACGGCCAGGACGGTGAAAAAACTCGCCCGCCAGCGGGTGAAAATAGACTTCCTCATGCGCCCATTTTAGCCGGACGCGACAGTTGCGCGAGCGCAAACCGCCGCGCCAGCAGACGCACCAGCCGGTTTTCTTCACGCTTCATTTTGCGCCGCAAATCCGCCCGCAAATCATCGTGGCCGAGCAGATGCAAAACGCCGTGAACGATGTAACGCACGACTTCCGACTGCCAGTTCACGCCGAGTTTTTTCGCCTGAAGAACCGCCTCGTCCACGCACACAAACAGTTCGCCGTGCAATGGTTTCTGCTTTCCGCTTTCCGCTTTCCGCTTTTCCGCCACTGCATGGTCAAACGTAATCACATCCGTCGAGCCTTCGTGCTGGAGAAAAGTTTCGTTGACCAGCGTCATCTCCGGTGCCGCTGTCAGATTGATGCCGAGTTCCGCCTCCGCAATTTTCAATTCCTCAAACAGCTCGCTCACGATTTGCTTGAGCAGCCGCGCGTTGATTTTCTTCGTCCGCTGACGGTTGGCGATGATGACGTTCATTCGGCTTCGATGGTCCTGGCCTTCCCGCGATGTTCCTCGTAAGCCGCGATGATGCGCTGCACCAGCGGATGCCGCACCACGTCGCGCTTGGAAAATTCGATGATCGCGATGCCCTCCGTGTGCTTCAACGCGTGGTGCGCCTCGATCAATCCGGAATTTTTATGCGGCGGCAAATCCACCTGCGTCTCGTCGCCGGTGATGACCGCCTTTGAGCCGTGGCCGAGCCGCGTGAGAAACATCAGCATCTGCTCCGTCGTGGAATTCTGCGCCTCATCCAGAATGATGAACGCGTTGTTCAGCGTGCGGCCGCGCATGTAGGCCAGCGGCGCGGTTTCAATCGTCCCACGCTCGGTGCGCTTCGCGATTTCCTCGGCGGGCAGCATGTCCTGCAGCGCGTCGTGAAGCGGGCGCAAATACGGCGTGATCTTTTCGTAAAGATCGCCCGGCAAAAATCCCAGCGCCTCGCCGGCCTCGACCGCCGGTCGCGTCAAAATGATTCGCGAAGTTTTGCCTTCGCGCAGAGCCGACAACGCCATCGCGACCGCCAGATACGTTTTGCCCGTGCCCGCTGGCCCGATGCCGAACGTAATGTCGTGCTTGCGGATCGCCTCAACGTATTTTTTCTGGCCGACGGTTTTGGCGGTCACGCCTGGCTTGCGGTCGTGCGTCATCACGCGGTCGTTCACCATGTCTTTCAACGTGGAAGCGCCCTCATGTTTCACGACGTTCAACGCGTGCATGAACTCGCGATTCTTCACCGGCGAACCGGCTTGCAACATATTTTGCAGCGAGGCGAAAAGCTGTTTCGCACGTTCAATGCCGTCCGCCGCACCATCAAGCTTGATCCAGCCTTCGCGCGCCGTGGCCTTGACGCCGAGTTCAGTTTCCAGCGCCTGCAAATTGCGCGGCTCGTGGTTGAAAAGCTGCTGCGCAAACCGCGCGTTCTCGAAATGAAGGATTTCAGTTGCCATAATTGAAAATTATTTAGTCACGGATTTCCACGGATGAAACACGGATGCCAGCCTTAATCAATTCCGACACAGTGGTAATAGGCATTTCATCCGTGTTCATCTGTGGCTGAAATTTATTTCCCCAATTCCGCCCGCAGTTTCGCCGCGATTTCCTTCAACGCATCCGGCACGACGCTTGTGCCGGCGATGACCGGCATGAAATTCGTGTCGCCGTTCCAGCGCGGCACGATGTGGATATGCAGGTGTTCCAGAATGCCCGCGCCCGCGACTTTGCCGAGGTTGATGCCCACGTTGAAGCCGTCCGGCTTCATCACGGCCGTCAGTGCGTTGAGGCAGCGGCGCACGAGCTTCCAGAGATCAGCCCCTTCCTCGTCCGTCAACCCGTTCAAATCCGCGACTTCCTTGTAAGGCACGACCATCAGGTGTCCGCCGTTGTAGGGATAGCGGTTCAGCAGCGCGAAACAGGTGCGGTCGCGCACGACGACGAAGTTCGCCTCGTCGTCCGACGATTGCGCGATGCGCGTGAAGAGGCCTTCCTTCAATTCCGGTTTTCGCGCGAGGATGTATTCGATGCGCCACGGTGCGTGCAGTGATTCCATAACGGCAGGTTAAACATCGTATAGCGGAAAGTCAAAACTGGTGGGGCGAGCGTCCCCGCG
>DMQW01000271.1 GCA_003455565.1 Limisphaerales bacterium | reverse complement strand
TACCTGTCGCTCTTGGATAGAGACCTAGACCCAAGCACTCGTGCAAACAAACGTCCATGGGAAAAGCGAAAGGTCGTCTGCAATGCCGCGCGCCGACAGCCCACGTCCCCTTGGCGATTGGTTGCATGGGCAGATAATGAAGGTCGGGCTTTTACAAAACAGTTTTTTGCAATCTGGCCGCAGGAAGGCGTCTCGGAATTTGCCATTGCTGCGATACTTGTGTCACCCGTCGCAAATGCTTTCAGTTTCGAGCGTGATTTGGATCGGGATAATCATATTGAAACTCTGCTCCAACTTCCGTTGCCAGACCTTGAGCACTTGCAACCTGACGGAGAACTACATCGCCGCGCAGCGGAATTGCAAGACATACTCACAGTGCGCGACTTCGCCCAGCCTCCAACTGAACGAGCCGCCACCGAAGCCGTGCTGCGGCTCGATGCCGCCGTGCTCGATGCTTATGACTTTCCCGCTTCAGTTCAACGCCAACTGCTGAAAAAGTTCAATGGTTGGTCGCGGCCACTGCCTTCTCCATACGACAAAGCGTTTACGCGTTACTTTCCAGACCATTTTGAAGAAGAAATAACGCTCGGTGATTTTCTGGCCATCACAGCAGATTGGAACGCCACAAACAAACGCCGCCTTGAACTCGTGGAGAAAAAGCATGGCAAGACGATTTCAGCCCAAGAACGCACTGAATTTGAGCGGTTGCAACATCTCGCCGGATTGAAACGCGAACTGCTTTCGTCGCCTCCGCTGAAAGAATTGGAAAAAATTGAAATGGATTTACGGAGGAAGGGCATATGGCGGGGCGTGTGATTCCAGAACCATATGTTTATCCCACCGCGCCTCACGTCCGCCGCCACGGGCCTGATGGTTGGAAAGATTATCGTCGGTATCGGGAGTGGTTGCGCGATGAGTTTTCATTCCGGTGCGTTTATTGCCTTGAACGCGAAGTCTGGCGCGAAATGCGCGAGCCGATGCACATTGACCACTTTGAACCACAGGCGATCCGCAAAGATCTAAAGGCCGAATACACCAACCTGCTCTACGCCTGTCCCGCCTGTAATGGTCTAAAAAGTGACACGATTCTCCCTGATCCGTGTGCTGTGGCGCTCGGTAATAGTTTGCGAATCTACGAAGATGGACGAATCGAAGCCAAGAACAAGAATCCCGAAGGTCAGGCTTTGATTGATGAACTGGCTTTGGACGATCCACTCACGGTTGATCGCCGTCGTCGCATGATAGGCACACTTCGCACGCTTGCTGAATTCGATTGGCCGATGTTTGTCGAATGGATGCGCTATCCAAAAGATTTACCTGACCTCAACGACAAAAAGAACAAGCCGCCGCACAATGGTAAACCAGAAGGTGTCGCACAAAGTTATTTTGAAAAGAAAAAACGCGGCGACGAGTTGCCAGAGGTTTATTAAACCGCCGCGCCCTGTTTCGCGCGGTTTTCAAGAAAGTCCCGCCGCCATTGCGCGCGGGAAGGTTTGCCGGTTCCGTTGCTGCCGATGGATTCCACAAACCACCACTCGCGCGGCACCTGCCAGCCGGGAAGTTTCTGGAGCAGAAACTGTTTCAGTTCGTCCTTGGTGCTGGGCCGGTCCGCCGCCACGCACGCCACGATGAGATCCATCCGGTCCACGCTGCCGCTGGGCACGCCAAAGACCACACATTCGGCGACGGCCTCGTGCTCCCGCAACGCCTGTTCGATGATGGTTGGCGATACTTTGCGCCCGGCCACGTTGATGTGGTCGTCGGTGCGACCGCGCAGGAAAATTTCGCCGTCCTTGATTTCGGCGCGGTCACAGGTGCGGAAAATTCCGCCGCCCAGCGCCGGCTCCGGCTCCGGCCAATAAGTTTCGCCCACCGCGCGGCTGCGCACCACGAGCGAGCCATCACCGCTGACTTCCACGTTCACATTTTTCAACGGACGGCCCACGGAGGATTCATCCGTGCGCGGCACCGTGGTCGCGTCGTAAGCAATGCCGCCACATTCGGTGGAGCCGTAAAAATTGTGGATCTTCACGCCATGTTCCTCGAAGACGGCACGCTCCAGGGTGAGCGGCAGCGGCGCGCCGGCGGAAATCGCGAGGCGAACATTGCTCAAAATTGCGCCGGCCTTGTGCCACGCGTGCCACAGCGCCGGCACGGCGGCGACGGTGAGGTTCCAGTGCGCGTGCTCCGCGCAGCGCAGCGCGACCGGCAGCGGCGACGGCACCAGAAACAGTGGAATGCCGTGCAGCAACAGCGGCAAAACGAGATTTGAAAATCCGTAGGAATACGCGAGCGAAATCACGCCGAGGTTCGGCCAGTCGGGCCGCAGCCCCATCGTGGTGACGATGTTCTCCGCATCGGCGGCAAGTTGTTCCTGCGTGAAGGCGACGGCGCGCGGGACGCCCGTGCTGGCCGGCGTGGTCTTGAGATGGCAGCAGGGCAGTCGCGGCGGAGAAACATCGAGCAGTTGATGATGAGCTTCGAGCGGACAGACCACGATGCGCTCACGCCACGCGCGCAACACAGCGATGATAAACTCGGGAGAATTGCCTTGCGGATAGATCATCGCCGGATTTTCCGGCACCGGCGTTTCGGCTTCCTCGTTCAGTTGCGAAAACGTCCAGCACCGTCCGGAAGCCAAATCGCGCAAGGCAATTTCATTTCGTCTTTTTTGGACCACCTGCTGCCAACGTTCGTAAAGCATCTGATTTTTTACCTGTAATAAGCCATCATTGGTTTCAGTTGCAAGCCCGATCTCAATGTGAACCGCCAAATTTGCCGGATTGGTGGATAAATGCGCGAAGCGGCGTGCGGCCCCCCTTAATCCAACAATCCATTTATCCAATAATCCATCAATCCAGTTGCTTGTTGTTTTCACCGTGTCTGCGTGAACATCAAACGCCACAGCCAGTCGGAGCGCAGCAACATGGAACCCAGCCGGCCTTGCAACGCGGGCGAAATCATCATCCATTGCAAAAACCGCGCCCAAGCCAGCCGGCGCGAAAAGGCCGCGTCGCAGCGCCGGGCGATTTGCTGCCGGGCCTGTGTCCAGTTCAACTTGCCTTGGCTGTAAGTGGCCAGCGGTTCGACGGCCATCTCCGCCGACTCGAAAGCCATGGACATGCCATTGCCGGTGACCGGCGGGGTCATCGTCAAGGTGTCACCGATGCAACATTCCTTTTTCGCCGCCGCACGTTGGGGTTTCAATTGCAATCCGGCCACGGAGCAAAAAGAATCCGGCACAAATTCCGACGGACCCAACCGCTCGTGCAGCAACGAACCAACTTCGCCGCGCAGCCAGTCTGGTTTTGATCCCGGCTGACGATTCCCCTGGCGCACACGAAAAAGTCCGCACACATTGACTTCGCCGCCGTTGATTCGATTGACACCGATGTAACCGTCCGGTGAGAGGTGCATTTCCAAATCGGCTTCGAGGTTCACCGGACTGGTGCGCGATACGTGCGCCTTCACTCCAAACCAGCGCGGATTTTTTTCCGCAGCCTGGGTGCGCCGTCCGGCGGCTTGCACCACGCCTTCGCGGATTTCACCTGAAATCCAGCGCGTGTTCACGAGCAGTTCGCCGCCGAGTTGTTGAAAAGATTCGGCCAGCAGCGCGTCCATCGCAAGTCGCGACAGGCAAAGCGCGGGCGTGGCCAGTTGGCGCACTGGCGAACGGTTTGTTCCGCAAACAAACATGACCGTTCGGGCGTGAACGGCACCGGCCTGCTCAAAGCGCGCGAGCAATCCAAGCCGTTCGAGAACGGCCTGCCCGTTGCCGCTGATGAATTCGCCGCAAACGCGGTGACGTGGATAACGGCCCGCCTCCCAAATTGTGACCGGAACTTCGCGCTGCCGCAGGCCGATGCCCAGGGTCAATCCCGCCAGCCCGCCGCCGATGATCGTGATGGGTTTGCGCTGCGACATTTTTCAATCCTTTCGCCGCGCGATGAACAGGTGGCTGAACAGGCCGACAGGTCGCTCGACCAGTTCCCAATTTTTTTTATCCGGCCAGAGCGCTGAAAGTTCGCTGCCCGCAAAGCCGGCGCGGATGCTGATGCGGCCATCGTGGCGTGTGACCGGACCGCAACCGATCAACCACAGCAGGCGTCCGCAAAGCCGTGGCAACCAGGAGCGGCGCGGTTCGAGTGCGATGACCACGCGCGACGAACGCGACGCCAGCCGAAGCAATTCGGCGAGCTGCTCCGTTTCAAATTGATGGAGAAATAAATTGCTGATGACGGCTCCCGTTGTGTTTGGGGGCACCTGGCGCAACCATTCGGAGGCTTCGGCAGTTTCCGCGTGGACACGCCAGCCAAGGCGGTTGAACTGTTCGCACATTTGCGGATCAAGCGCGTCCAACTGATCTACGAGGGTCGCTTGCGCCCCCGGCCAGATTCCTCGCAAACGCCGGGCGACACTTAAAAGAAAATGTCCGTCGCCCGCGCCGAGTTCGACAATTTGACGGGCGCCCTGCTCCGTCAAATTTTTCCGCAGGACACGGGCCATGACGCGCGGATGCCGCATCCAGGCATTGAGCCGCCGGAGATCGCGGCGCGAGCGCAAGGCAGATTCATCCTGTGGCGGCAATACATCCAGCAGTTCAGGTAGGACAATGCGTTCCATGGCGCGAGTTAAAATATGATAAGATTATTCCACTTCCAACAACGCGCCGTGGCAACTGAAACCGGCGCCGAACGATGACATCCACCAGAGGCCGCCCGGCACGCCATCCGCCAGCGCCGCCTGCAGGACAAATAAAACGGAGGGGCTGCTCATGTTTCCGTATTCACGCAACACGGCTTCGCTCCAGCGCACGTCGTGGCTGGACAACTGAAATTTTTCGCGCAGGGCCAGCAGCACATCGCGTCCGCCCGGATGAAAAATCCAGCCGTTGATCTGCGACCGCGCCACATTGCTGCGGGCGAGCGTGTCGGCCAAAACAGTTTCGCAATGTTGCGCGGCCAGCGCCGGCACTTCTGGCGTGAGAATGTTGCGCAACATTCCGTTCTTCTGCTCGAACCGCAAACAGTTGCGGTCAGCCGGTTTCAGGAGCGAGCCGCCGCTCTTCCATTTCACGCGCCGCCCGTGGCCCGCAGTCGGCGAAAGCACCGCCGCGCCAGCACCATCACCGAACAGACAGGCGCTGATTAAAACACCCGCGTCGTCGTCCAGATAAAAAGCGGCGCTGCAAACTTCGACGCAGATGGACAGGACGCGTCCGTAATTGCCGGAAGCCAGCAGCGCCTGGGCCGTCTGCAAATTGGGAAGCGCCGCGCCGCAACCTTGCCCCACCAGATCGAGCGCCAGCACGTCCGGCCGCAGGCCCAGCCGTTCGCTGGTGTAGCTCGTCAGGCCGGGACACAAGTAACCGGTGCAGGTGCTGATGAGGATGGCGTCAATCTCGCGCGGATTGATTTTGGAACTGGCGAGCGCACGTTCCGCCGACAAGGCGGCGAGCGCCGGCGCATTTTCAATGAACCGGGCATGCAGCGCATCCGGCGTGAGATCGAAGGCCTGGTCAAGTTTGTCGAGCGCGAGGTGGCGCGTGGCGATGCCGTTTTCACCCAGCAACACTTTTTTCAAAATGGCCTTCGAGCGGGAATTCAATTCCCGAAACCGCGCGGACTCTTTAAGCGTCGCCCAACATTCCTGCTGGCTGTAACAATGTGACGGCGTGGCCGTGCCGGTTCCGATGATAAACATGGGCGGAGTATAATGTGCCCCGGGCGGACGCGCCAGCTAATGGGCGAATTTTTCGGAAATAATTCCAACGGCTGGCGGGTGTTTGATCGCGCAAATCGGTCGTGTATGATGGCTTGATTGTTGCTTCCATCAGCTTTTCAATAGTTGGCAAATGCCGTGCTATTGGTTGCCGTCATATTCGGCCTTTCCGCAAGGAACGGCCATCGTCACCAAAGCACAAATATAATGCTAGACTTGCATCATCAAGGATTAGACAAACGGAAGAACACTGGCGGATTGGCTGGGTTTATGGTGATGGTGTATGGACTGACCGTGCCACTGCCGGTTGCGCTCCAGTTGGAGCGAATTCCCGCACTGTTCGTCTGCGCCTGAACACTATAACCAGGGAAAGTGGTGCTGGCCCACGACAGGGTCAGAAGGTTGCCACTTCTGGACAAAGTGATGATTGGGGAACCAGTGCTAGAGCCGGTAACGGCAATTGACCCGCTCGTGGCCAAATTATCAACCCAGTTAAGGCCACTGGGAAGGCTCGGAAAACTAGTGGAAGTAAATGAACCGCCATAATTCGGAGCATTAAATAATTTATAGCTGTTGCCAGCCACCGGCGCAGCACCGGAATTGATAACATCCAATATTCCGCTATAGTATAACCAATTCGTCCCGGCATTGAGAATAATCTGGTTGGTATTGGCCAGGTCAAACACCAGTGTTCCGTTGAGTGTCGGAGTGTTGGTGGCAAGAGTGATCGTGGTGCCGATAGTATAGGTTCCATTGACGGTTATAGTTGGGATTGTAATAGGCTTGCTGCCAGTGATAATACCCGTGCCGTCAAAAGAAATGCTGCCATATCCCACACCGAATATGGGTCCATTATTCGTAAGACTTCCGCCGATAGCCCACTGCGTCACGTCTGACACATTCCAACCCCCAGTAGCACTAGGGTTGACTGTTACGTTACCTCCAAAGTAGTTGGAGCCGAGCGCGCCGTTCAAGTCCTCCAGCAAACCACCGATAAAAACGTTACTCACCACCGTCAAATTGGCTCCGGAGCTATCCCAAATGCAGTTTGTGCCAATGATCAAGTTGCCGCCGATGAAAATATCGGCTCCTGCGCTTCCTTGTTGCATTTTGGTATATCCGATCACAGTCATATTGCCGGCAACGGTCATAGGCGTGGGACCTTGAGAACTGGAGAAGTTGTTGAAGTTTTGGTATGGGTTATATGGTGGGTAGGGGTCTACGTAATTGGTATTAGCAAACACGAGATTGTAGTAATTGCATTGCCTGGCAAAGAAAGGGTTGCCTAAATAAACGACGGTATTGCCGGTGGCGGTGGCAACCAGGCTTGTGAGCTTATCAATCGCTTGATCGCCGAGTATGGTTAGTGTGGAATTCGGCGCCATGGTTACCGTGCCGCTGTCGTAAATAAATTGGACTGAAGCATTTGTATTCACGGTAACATTTATACCAAGCGGGATATCAGCATCGTCGTTTGTCCCCGGCACAGTTCCGCTATTCCATATGTTGGTGTCTGACCAGTTACCGCTGTTGGTGGCGGTGATATCTGCCGCGCGGTTCATCGAAGCGAAAAGCAAGCCAGACAGGATAGTTAAAACCGTAAAGATTTGTTTTGTTTTCATGGTCAGTTTTGGTGGGGTTGGTCTAGTTGAAATTATTTATTTGTGCTTGGAATCAAGTTCAAAGGTCTTTAATTGTGGTGTTTAATTGTGAATATGCTTTAAATACTGTGAATTACTTATCAACGGTAGTCGCATAAAATGGTGACAGCGCATAAACGGGTGTTCCCACGCCCTGCAGGCATCCTGACGTGAACGCTTGGTTCTGGCGTCAGTTGGTCGTTGAGCTGGCCGACTTCTAGCAGGACTTGGAAAAGCAGATATTGCATCTTGCCTGCCGCGAACGAACGCTTCAGATCTCCTGGGAAGAACATAATAACAAAAAAGCCCCCCCGAAAGGCGGCTTGAAAAACCAATTGGAAACTTTTCCGTTGTTTATTTGCGACGACGGAAGGTCAAGAGACCAACAGCACCCAAGCCGACCAATGCCAGCGAAGCCGGTTCAGGGGCAGGCGACAGGACCAGACTGTTAAACATTATATCATAAATCGGCGGACCAGTAAAGCTTGCTGGATCAACCTGAAGGTTGAAGCTATATATCGCGTCACCCCCGGCTTGAATGGCGGCCAACTGCCCCGCACTTAAAATTTCGGTCATCGTGACAACATTGCCATTCCATGTGGTTCCAAGATCGCTCCCGCCATTCCCGGATGCGGAATACCCGCCGTAAGTCTGTGCACCAGAGTTATCATTCAGAATAAATGGTGTTCCGATCCAATTAATATTGGCCACACTCGGTGAGTTAACAGAAAATGTCAACGTAGCAATCGTGTCAGCCGTATTGAGGGTTTGCACGTCGCCCGCCGGGACGACATAATACAAGCTGCCATAGTTGGTTGCATGGACCTCCAAGCCAGTCGGTTGAGACGTAATTGTTGCGGTGTTCCAGCTAGGGTAAAGAGCATTTGGGGCTGTGTTTAAAGTGCTTGGATCCATATTTGACAAATAGAGGGTGCCGGTGACGGCTTGCGCCTGCGCCGAGCTGGCAATTACCAGACCACTCGCCACTGCCAGCGCGGTCGCAAACCATTTTGTATGTTGTTTCATAAGTGTATTTTTTCTTTTGATTTAGTTAATGTTTAAGGTTCCGCGGTTGAAATCAAGGCCTGACGAACATTTTGATCCAGCGCTTGAAACCCGCCTCAAGCGCCATAAACTTACTGGATTTTAGAACATGATTTTCATTTGCATTGCGATGAATCTAGCGGTAATGAATCTTTCACGGTAGTCGCATGAAGTGGGGACACGGCAATTAAACGTGATTTCGGCGCGCGGATGACCAACTGGCCGCGTTTTCAACGCGTTGGATTTTATATCACGTGACGATTTGGCAAAAATGGCAGGCTTAAACGATATTATCTGGCTTCTAAAATATGGCAAACCGTTTGTCCTGTCACCGTTTTATGCGACTATTGGTTCGGAACAAAGTTGTTAAGTTGGAACCGTCACCAGTCCTTATGCGTGC
>DMQW01000321.1 GCA_003455565.1 Limisphaerales bacterium | reverse complement strand
CTGGCCGAAGCGGAGGTTTCGTTCGGCACCACCAGCAACCTCATCTTTGGCGTGAACAATCAATGGGAGGTGAACAGCTTTACCTTCACGGCCACCTCCAATTCGATGCCGCTGCAAATCACCGGGCTGGAACCCGGCATCCTGCTGGATTCCTTTGCGGTTTCCGAGGCGCCGGAGACCAATCTCTACTATTTGCCGGAACAGGCGCTGGCAGCGCTCAACGGCACTTCCGCCGCCGGCCCCTGGATGTTGCAGGTCTGGGACAACCGCGTCGGCGCCTTTGTCACCAACACGGCACAACTGGTGAACTGGCAGTTGTCGTTCGTCCTCCAGTCGAACGCGACGATTGCCGCCACGCTCGCGCCGCAGACGCCGACCGCCAGCACGGTGCCGCCGGGACAGACCGTGTATTATTCAGTGACGGTGCCGTCCTGGGCGCAATTCGCGACCAATATACTTGTCTCATCAACCTATCCGGTGGACTTGCTCTTCAACCCGACCAATCTGCCGACCGGCTCCAATCCGGGCGACATTACTCTGTTGACGGCTTCAACCGGTGGCAATCCCGCTGGTGTTTCACAATTCCTGACAGTCAATGTTGCATCGCCGTTTGCCCCTTATCAGGCTGGATCGTCTTATTATCTTGGCGTCAGAAATTCCGGCATCCACGCCGCCTCGGTCGTGTTGGAGGTGGACTATGACATCACCGCGTTGACGAATGGCGTTCCTTACACCAGCTTCTTGAACACCAACGACGCCGTCCGTTACTTCTCGTTTGATGTCAGTTCGAACGCTTATGAGGCGACCTTCCAGCTTTTGAAATTGAGCAGCAACGCCGACCTTGTCGTCCGTAAAGGCCCGCCGCTGCCGACGTTGACCAGTTCCGACTACGGCAGTTTCAACGTGAGCAACCTGGACGAAAATATTTTCGTGCTGACCAATTCCTCGCCGGTGCCGCTCTCCGCCGGGCGCTGGTATCTCGGCGTGGTCAAGCGCGACAGTGGCGTGGTGAACTACACCATCCTGGCGAAGGAACTGGATTTAGGGCTGGGGACGGCGAACATCATTGACCTGACCAACGGCGTGCCGTTAAACTGGACCGCCGGGCCGGGCGCGGCGCTGACGAATTTCTTCCGCTTCCACGCCACGAATTCGGTCGTCGGCGGGGTTACGAATTACCTCCAAGGCCTGCGCTTTGAACTTTACAACTTGAGCGGCAACGGGGATTTGACGGTGCAGACTAATGCGCTGCCGCTGTCGCCGCCGTTCTTCCAGACCAGCCAGAATCCGGGCCGCAGCGCGGAAATGATTTTGATTCAGACCAACAGCGCGCTGACCAATCTCGCGGCGGACTGGTATCTCGGCGTGCCGAACCATGAAACGAATCTCATCAACTTCACCATCATTGCCGTGATCGAGACGAACAGTTATTTCCCGGCGTTTCCCGGCGCGGCTGGCTCCGGCGGCGGCGTGGCTGGCTCTGGCGGTGGTGCGGCTGGCTCTGGCGGTGGTGCGGCTGGCTCTGGCGGTGGTGCGGTGGGTGCCGGGCACGCGGGCGTGAACAGCACGGTCTATCACGTAACGACCACCAGCGATGCCGGCTCCGGCAGCTTGCGTGACGCCGTCAATGCCACCAACCGCACGGTGGTCTTCGACATTTCCGGCACCATCAATCTGGCTTCGCCGCTGGTCATCACAAATTCGTATCTGACCATTGCTGGCCAGACCGCGCCGGGCGGCGGCATTACGGTCGCGGGCGACATGACGACGGTGCAATCCGCGCACGACGTAGTGATTCGCTTCGTTCGTTTCCGCACTGGCAATGTCGTGGCAAATCCTGTGCTTGTTTGGTCAAATGGCTTTGAAGGCGGCGTTGGTAGTCCTGCGCTCGCAGCCGGCAGCTATTTTGCCGGTGGTTGGTTGGTGGATTTTGGAAATATTGAACAGCTTACAAATGGGATTTTTGGCATACCTTATCAGGGCGGATACTTCATAGACATAAATGGCGGTATTCCCGGCGGCGTTTCTACGAATGTCACAACGGTTCCCGGCACAACTTACACGCTTAACTTGGCCTACACGCACAACCCGAACGGTGGTTCTGAAAAAGCAGGAGTCATAGTCAATGGCCAGACATTAGGCATCTTGTCTCCGAGCTACGGCAACAGTTTTCTCAATCTTAACTGGCAAACGACATCATTCGTTTTCACGGCGACATCTCCTTTGACGCATCTTGCGTTTATGTCAACAAACACTCCGGGACCTTCCGGCGTCTTTCTGGATGCGGTGAGCCTGACCACAAATGCGGCGGCAAATCCTGTCCTTGCTTGGTCAAATGGCTTTGAAGGCGCGGCGGTCGGGAATTATGTTTCAGGAGTCAATCCCGCTTTTGACACCTGGACGGTGATCAACAACCAGGTCACGGTGATTGCCGATCCGACGCTCGCTTATGCGGGCAGCAACCTGCTGGCACTGGCCGACGGCGTGATTTCAAACACTCTGCCCACGGTGGTGGGACAGACTTACACCTTGTCGTATGCGTATCGCGGGCCGGGTGCCGTGGGTATGTGGCGTGGCGAAACCAACGCGAACGACAGCATTTACGGGAATAACCCAACCAATGTGCAAAGCATTACTTACCCAAACGGGAAGGTTGGCAAGGCTTTTGGATTTGATGGTTCCACCAGTCTCATAACCATCCCTCCGTCCACAAACCTCGCGGTCGCAAGTGTGACCATTGACAGTTGGATTTACCCCACGACAACGACATTTGAGCCTATCGTTGAATATGGGGGAGCATTTCAGTTTACTACCATCGCCTTCTGGGTCAATGGATGGGGCCTCACTCCAGCTCCGGGCACCCTTTATGGACAAATTCGCCCGTCAAATCCAACGATGCACTCCGCAGCTGGAATAGTTCCTCAAAATACATGGAGCCATGTGGCATATACCTTTAATGCCGGGACAGGCATCTTGCTCTTGTATTACAACGGCATTCAAGTGGCAAGCAGTCCGTCTGGCCCGCCATCGCCAACTTTCGTTCCTGTTAACATAGGTTACCATGATTTATACAGCTCAGATGTTTACCAAGGCCGGCGGTTTGCCGGCCTGCTGGATGAAACCAGCATTTACAACCGCGCTCTTTCAGCCTCTGAAATCAAGGCTATTTACAATCACGGCAGCGCGGGCAAATTCGATCCGGCAGCGCCATCCGTCGCGACCGGCTTGGCGGAAGCGCAGGTGACCGTGGATGGCAGCAGCTCGCCCGCTTTCTTCGGCAGCAACACCAACTGGCAAACCACCAGCATCACCTTCACCGCCACGCAGAACAATACGGTTCTTCAAATCGCCGGAATCGAACCAGGAATGTTGCTGGATGCGGTCAGCCTGACTACAAGTGTGGCAGCAAATGTCAATCCGGGTGATTCATTGCAGTTTCTGAACGCATCGAACGTAATTGCCGATCACATTTCTGCTTCGTGGAGTTCAAACAATCTGGTGTCCGTTTTGAATTCATCCAATGTCACCGTGCAGTGGTCCATCATGGCCGACAGCCTTTATGACACGAACAATCCGCACGGCTTCGGCTCGCTGCTGCGTTATGGCTCTGGCGCGTTGAGCTTCCATCACAACCTTTATGCCGACAATTACAACGCCAGCCCGCGCCTCGGTGACAATGTCAGTTTGGATTTCGTCAACAACGTCATTTACAACTGGGGCACCAACGCGGGCTTTTCTTTGGACGACAGCACGAACAATCCGTCCGGCTTTACAAACCAGCTCAACTACGTTTGCAATTACCTCATCGCCGGTTCTAATTCGCTCATGCCGACCATCGCGTTCGTCGGCGGCACGACCAACACCTGGATTTTCCAGACGAACAACTTCATTGACTCCAACACGAACCGGATTCTTAATGGCGGCAACACGCAGTGGGCGATGTTCACCAACAAATACACGCCTTTTGGGCGGCCGTTCCCGTTGATTCCCGTGCCGACCGATGAGGCGTTCCTGGCGTATGAGAAAGTTCTGGATTTCGCCGGCGTGAATATGACACAGCGTGACGCGGTGGATACGAACATCATTACCAAAGTCCGCAACCAATCTGGCAGGCTCATCTCCACGGCCGGGACGCTGCCGGCGCTGATTTCCACGTTGCCCTATTTGGACACCGACCAGGACGGCATCCCGGATTATTGGGAAATCACGTTTGGTGAAAATCCAACCAACGTGAGCAATAATCTTGATCGTGACGGCGACGGCTACACTGATCTCGAAGAATACCTCAACTGGCTGGCCGCGCCGCACGCGTTCACGGTGACCAACACGCCCGTCGGCGTGGACTTGATGCAACTGTTCGGCAAGACGGGCAATTTGAGCTTCATGGTGACCAATGCCCTCAATGGCACGGTTTATCTCACCAATAGCTGGAATTCAGTAATCAACACTGGTCCCTTGAGCAACAGTATCGCCGTCTTCACGCCGACGAACACTTCGCCGGTTTTCAGCGGCTACGCATCGTTTGATGTCTATGTCACCAACACCGACACCGTCGCCTACTTCGGCCCGGTGACCGTCAGTGTCGTGGTCAGCGCTGTGCCGGTTGTTTACGCAACAAGCAACACGAATAGCATCACGAATTCTCCGCCGGTGCTGTCAACCAACCTGCCGGGTCAAATCATTAACGAATTAACGACGCTGACCGTGACGAATACCGCCACGGATACCAATGCGGGTGTGACGTTGACTTACACGCTGACGATGGCCATTGATACTAATGCGATGATTGCCAACGGCTGGCCGCTGAATTATGCGACAACAACTCCGTCACCGGTCATCAGCGCCAAGGGCATCATTACCTGGACGCCCAGTGAAGCTCAAGGGCCGGGAGTCTATATCATCACCACCATCGTAACCGACAACAGCGTGCCGCCATTGAGCGCGACGAATAGTTTCACCGTGACGGTCAATGAAGTGAACACCGCACCGTTCTGGCCGCCAAATGTTCCCAGCCAGACCAATTACACCGTCGCCGCCTTGAGCACGCTCGTCGTGACCAACATGGCGCTGGATTCGGATATTCCGGTGAATCCGCTGACTTACCAGTTGATCGGCCCACTTGGTGCCCTGATTGACACCAATGGCATCATCACTTGGACGCCGACATTGGCGCAGGCACCTGGCCTTTACACCTTCACGACGATTGTGACGGATACCAATGCCTTTGCGCTGGTCAACAAGAGTTTGAGCGCGACGAATGTCTTCACCGTTTTGGTGACGCCAGTGGCCGCGCCCTTTGTGTTCACGCAACCTGCCCAATCCGTCACGGGAAACAACGCCCAATTGAACGGCATGGCCACGCCCAATGGTCTGCCAGCCACGGCCTGGTTCCAATGGGGAACGAATACGCCTTATGAAAACCAGACGCCGCCGGTCAGCGTGGGGGCTGGCTACAATGTGGTTTATACGCCCAACCAGATTAGTGGTTTGGTGGCGAACGTGCCGTATCACTTCCGGCTGGTCGTGAGCAATGCCCTGGCGGTGGTTTATGGTTTCGACCAGATTTTGGATGAAGCCGATGTGGTGGTTTGGGGTGCCAATTATGTTGGGCAGGCGACGGTGCCGTCGGGTTTAAGTAATGTGGTGGCCATCGCCGGGGCTTACGATCACAGCCTCGCATTGAAAAACAATGGAACAGTAGCGGCCTGGGGCGACAATACCTTTGGTCAGGCGACGGTGCCGGCCGGCTTGAATAGTGTGGTGGCCGTTGCCGGTGGTGAATATTACAGCATGGCCTTGAAAAATAACGGAACCGTGGCCGCGTGGGGCGCGAACATTCTTACCCAGACCAATGTGCCGACCGGTTTGAACAATGTGGTGACGATTGCAGGTGGAACTTATTCAAGTCTGGCATTGAAAAACAATGGAACGGTGGTGGCTTGGGGGGCCAACTTCTTTGGTCTGACAAACGTGCCGGCGAGTGCGAGCAACGCGGTGGCTGTCGCCGGTGGTGGTTTCCATAGTCTGGCGATTAAGAACAATGGGACGGTCATAACCTGGGGTGACAACAGCGCCGGTCAACTAAACTTGCCCGCAGGTCTGACCAATGTGGTGGCCATCGCGGGCGGAAATTATCACAGTCTGGCGTTGAAAAACGACGGGACAGTGGAGGCCTGGGGTGATGACAATGCCGGCCAGACGAACGTGCCAGCCGGGTTGAACAATGTGGTGGCCATCGCCGCTGGCGGTTTCCATAGCATGGCCTTGAAAAGCGACGGCAATGTGGTGGCCTGGGGTGATGACAGTGCCGGCCAGACGAACGTGCCAGCCGGGTTGAACAATGTGGTGGCCATCGCCGACGGTAATCTTCACAGTCTGGCATTGACCCCTCTGTTTAATGTCAATCCGACCAATCCCGTCGTGCTGAACCTGACCAATGGGGTGCCGCAAACGGGCAATGTTGGTGCTGGCGGCATTGTTTATTACCGAGTCAACGTGCTGAACAATGCTGATTTTGCCACCAACATTCTATTTACGCTGAACGCGAACCAGACGTTGAACCTCTGGTTCTCCACCAATGCACCGCCTTCCATCACCACGCTGTTGCTCGCTGGCGTTACGAATGGTTCTTCGATTTTGAGCACCACCAGCGCGCCGACGAACATCGTGCCCGGCGCGGCTTACTATCTCGGCGTGCAAAACACGAACAACTTTTCGGTGGCTTACGGCATCGAAGTGGATTTCCATCTGGTGACGGCGACCAACCCGCCACCTCAAACCAATTCGGTTCCCATCTCCAGCATCATTTACACGAACGGCGGTATCCTGCTCATTTGGTTCGCGCCGAGCAATGATCTGTTCCAGGTGGAATTCTCGGATGCGCTGGTGCCGGCGACCTGGATTGTTTTTACCAACATCATCAGCTATAATACCAATGCGTTCACCAATCCGACCAACACGCAGTTCAACTTCTTCGACGATGGCGTGGAATATCCGTTCACCGGGCTGCGTTTCTATCGGTTGATTCTTTTAGGTCTGTCCGGGCCAGCCGCCCCGTCGTCGAACACGCCGCCGGTGTTGCCGGTGCAGGCGACCCGCACCGTCAATCCGCTGGCCGCGCTGGTCGTCACAAACACCGCGACGGACGTGGATGCTCCTCCGCAAACGCTGACCTACACTTTGTCCAGCACCGTGATTGGCACGAATGTGCCGGTCATCAACACCAATACCGGCGTTATCACTTGGACGCCGACGCTCGCCCAGGCCGGCACGAGCAACACCATTACCACCGTTGTGACCGACAACGGCGTGCCGCCCATGAGCGCGACGAATACCTTTAGCGTGATCGTGAATCCGTTGCCGGACATCGGCAGTGTCACCTACACGAACGGCGGATACCGGCTTACTTGGTTCGCGCCGACCAACGACCTCTTCCGGGTGGAATTCACGGACAACCTGGGTTCGCCGAGCTGGCAGAGTTTCAGCAACATCGTAGCTTACACCGGGCCGGTGACGGCGACGAACGGCCTGTTCACCTTCTTTGACGACGGCTCGCAGTATCCGTTTATCGGGCTGCGTTTCTATCGGATAATTCTTTTAGGTCTGTCCGGGCCGGCCACCCCGTCGTCGAACACGCCGCCGGTGTTGCCGGTGCAGGCGACCCGGGTCCTGAATCCGCTGAATCCGCTGGTGGTGACCAACATGGCGACGGATGCGGCAGTGCCCGCGCCCACGCTGACTTATACACTGACCAGCACGGTGACGGGGACGAATGTGCCGGTCATCAACACCAATACCGGCGTTATCACTTGGACGCCGGACGTGTTGCAAGCCGGGACGAGCAATGTGCTGACGACGATAGTGACCGCCAGCGGCGTGCCGTCGTTGAGCGCGACGAATGTGTTTGCGGTGATCGTGAATCCGTTGCCTGACATTGGCAGTGTCACCTACACGAACGGCGGCTACCTGCTCACTTGGTTCGCGCCGACGAATGACCTCTTCCGGGTGGAATTCAAGGACAACCTGTTGGCGACGAACTGGCAGAGCTTCAGCAATATCATAACTTACACCGGGCCGGTGACCACGACGAACGGACTGTTCACCTTCTTGGACGACGGCACACAATATTCGTTCACCGGGCTGCGGTTCTATCGGTTAAAACTGGTCGGCCTAGTGATGCCGGCCAACCCGCCGCCGGTAACGAATACTGTTTCCATCAGCAGCATCGTTTTCACGAACAGCAGTTTCCGGCTTGCCTGGTCTGCACCGACCAACGACCAGTTTAACGTCCGCTGGACGACCAACATCGTGCCGCCGCTGAATTGGGTGACGTTCACGAACATCATCACCTCGACCAACGGCATCTTCTCCTTCACGGATACCAACGCGCCGTGGTTGATGAAATTCTACCAGCTCGTTCTGTCGCCCTAGTTGTGCATATTAATTTTCTTCAATCGTCAACTCCGGCTTTGCATTTCATGCCGCGTGGCGTAGTTTCCATCTTTCGGTAGAAAGAGAAATTCGCAACATGAGCAAGGAATTCATCAAGATTGGCGGCGCGCGTGAGCACAACCTCAAAAACCTCACGCTGCAAATTCCGCGCGACAAGCTGGTGGTCGTCACCGGCTTGAGCGGCAGCGGCAAATCGTCGCTCGCGTTCGACACCATTTACGCCGAGGGACAGCGCAAATACGTCGAGTCGCTCTCCGCTTACGCGCGCCAGTTCCTCGACCAGAT
>DMQW01000161.1:2742-9215 GCA_003455565.1 Limisphaerales bacterium | reverse complement strand
GGAAAGCAAGTGCCCACAGATTTTGTCGTGGCAGGAATTGGAGTAACCCCATCCCTGGAACTGTTTCACCGGACACCGCTGGATACGGACGACGGCATCAAGGTCAATAAATTCCTTGAGACCAGTGTGCCGGGCGTATGGGCTGCCGGGGATATCGCCAACTACCCCGATCAGATTTTCCATCGCCGCCTGCGGGTGGAGCACTGGGACAACGCCGTGGAGCAGGGGCGGGTGGCGATGCGCAACCTGATGGGAAAACTCCAGCCGTTTATTCACGTTCCCTATTTCTTCTCGGACGCTTTTGACCTCTCCTATGAATTTTGGGGCAATGCGGATGGCCACGACCAGGTTGTTTATCGCGGCAACATGAATCAAAAGCAGATCAGCGTCTGGTGGCTTAAAAAGCAAACCCTTTGCGCCGCTTTGATCATGAACCGTCCGGAGGAAGAACGGGCGGCCGCCCCGCGCTGGATTTTGCGACGCCCACGGTTGGATCCTAAGGCGCTCCAAAACGCCCGCAACCTGAAGTCACTGGATACCACCTTCGGTCGCCAGGAATAGTTTCACATTTCAATTTACCATGAAGATCATCCTACCATTGCTCACGGTGATGTTATTGGCCGCTACGCTGAAGACTACCAAGATGTAATCCACGCAGACGCCATCAAAACCACCGACGGCACCAAAGCGCCGGATTACTGTTTTCGCATCGGCGGCACGCGAAAGTTTTTCCTCGAAGCCAGGCGCCCGTCCGTGGACATCAAGAACGATGTCAGCCCCGCCTTCCAACTTCGCCGTTACGGCCTGACCGAAGAAGAAATCACAATCGTGGTGGAGCGAAATGAAGCAGCCCATCCCGCACCGCCGCCTGCCTGGCGTATTTCCCGCCGACACCGGACGACCTGAAATTCCATCAAACATCAGCATTGACAAAACAATAAACGGATTCATTTTTAAAACAAACAACGATGTTAGACCGCAATGATGCGCTCGACTCATTGTTAGGTGTCAGAGCCATGCCTTTGGGTTAAGACGATTAAAACCACAATCAAGGCAAACAGAAGTGAAAAATCAACAAAGGACATATATGAGTTGGTGGAGTTCATTTGAGACGCTTTCTAGGATGCAGACAGCGCTGGCTATTTTTATTTCCATTCTCGGCGTGCTTACTCTAACCGTCAAACTTCGTGCCGACTTTATTAAAAAGCAGTCGGATACACAGCGCGCCATCGAGCGAGCAAAGATAGATAAAGAGTTAAAGGAGCAGACAGCGACTGCGCTGCGCGCAACTACAGAGCTTGATGCCAGGACACGTCCAAAACCATTCCGACAGAGACTTTGTGAGGTATTAGCATCAATAGATTCAAAAATTCTCCCAGCATTAAAAGCTGGCAACCGTAATTTCAATGGTGGAATCACGGCATCGCAGTTTAATGATTTGCAGAAGATTGCCAGCGAACCTGGGGCAAGAGATTTTATTGTCGTTGACCCCGACGTTAAAATGGGAATCGGAATGGGGCCGGAAGGAGTGACGTATGGTGTTAAATTTACAGTTGATCCCAAACTATTGGAAAGCGACCCAAAGACACCATGACACCTAACAAGTCGCGAGGCCGTGTGAAAACTCCCGGTCAGGGGCAGGTTGAAGGTTGGGCGGGTGGAAGTTTTATCGTTTCGGAGTTGATCGGTTGAGCGAAGCGGATGAAGTAACCCGGTGTTAAGGCAAAAGCGAAAGAGCTATGGGATACAGCCTGAAAGACAAACAGCCCAACAATGAAGGAGCAATCCTTGGTAATTCCACAAAGACTGGCGTTGCCCCGGTTTGGCGGACGGCTGCTACGATTTCATTTTGATTTCCGTCACCGGCAAAAGGTCGCCAACGGTCATCCGGTAAGGACACATCGCCACGGCGGCCGCCCCAATCAACGGTCGGGTTTTACCCCATGGCCAATGACCGGCCCGGCCACTAATTTGAGCCGCAATGCTGACTAGGACGTCTATTTTGTGATTACGAAGATCATTCCCCCATTGTTCACCGTGATGTTATCGGTCGTTTGCGTTCTGACCGGCTGTCAATCGCCAAAGACCGGGCCTCCGTCCGGGAGCAGTGCTTCGACGCGAAACAATGGCTACAGTTTGCTCCATCAACTCCTCGACGAGCAAAAAGATGTCAGCATGTTGCGATTCATCAAGCGGGAACATTCCGATGTTAAGAACCTGATCAAGAAAATTGCCACTACTTCCGGAACCGGAGCCAAGCTGCTGGAGGAATTTGCCAGGCACGATCCTTCAATTCGTCTGGACGATATCCGGCTGCCGCCGGGCGAGCTGGGCACGCGCGATGCGATTGCGTCCACCAAACAGAAGGAATTATTGAGTCAGACCGGCGACACTTTTGAGCTGACCCTGCTTTTAACCCAGACCGAGGCGTTGAGTTATGCCTGGCACCTGGCGAAAGTCACCGGCGAAAACGAGCCTCAACCCGAGCGCGCCCGTGCGCTGGCAGGCGTCAGTGAGGATATGCAGAACCTTTATCACGAAGTGTTCGTGCTGCTGCTGTCGAAAACAAAATCATCCGCGCCGAACCCGATCAGGACTCAACCAGATTAGCGCGGACCTCAGTGCATGGCCCGGCAACATATCAAGGAAATCAACCTCATGAACCAAAATAGATAATTAGAAGGATACTTGGATTAAGATTTTATGAAAACACCCGGCTCCGATCCGGCCGACATGCGTGCCACACCACGAGCGACCAAGTTCTCACTGGCGGCGAACTACGATCCGGAACTGGTTCCAGCGCTCGCCGCGTATCCGGTCGATGAAGTTTACGGCAAATTTCCCACCGATGGTGTCAGCGGTGGCCGTCCCCGCTACCTGGCGACACCGCTCTCGGAAACAGATCTGCGGAATTACATCCGGCTGCTCGAACGTCATGGCATTGCCTTCAATTATCTCCTGAACGGCGCCTGTTTCGGCAACCGCGAATGGACGCGCCCCTGGCAGAAACGGGTGACGGCTCTGCTGACCAGGCTGGGCGAATGGGGCGTGCGCCGGGTCACCGTCTCCACCCCTTTTCTGCTGGAACTGGTCAAACGCCGTTTTCCCGAGTTCAAGGTCAGAGTCGGGATTTATGCCCAGGTGGACACGCCCCGGCGCGCGCGCTTCTGGGAAGAACTCGGGGCGGATGCCATCGTGCTGGAGAGCTTCTCGATCAACCGGAACTTTCGCCGACTGACGGCCATCCGCCGGGCGGTCCGTTGCGACCTGGAACTGATCGCGAACCACGTCTGCCTCATGAACTGTCCGATGCAAACCTATCATCAGAACGGTTTCGCCCATGCGTCTGACGACACCAGCACGCTCTTCATTGACTACTGCTTCCTGCGCTGTTCACGGACGCGTCTGACGGATCCGTCGCAGTTCATCAAGTCGGCCTGGATCCGGCCAGAGGATCTCGCCGTCTATGAAGCGATGGGGTATACGACCTTCAAGCTTCTCGAACGGGGGATTCCATCGGCGGAACTGCTGCGGCGCGTCAAAGCCTATAGTGAGCGGCGCTTCGATGGCAATCTGGCCGAACTGCTGCTGTCGTATGGCTTCAAGCAACCGGTCCGCAAGGAATCGCTCTGGAATCTGCGGCACTTCTTGAAGCCCAGGCAGGTGAATCCGCTTCGACTGAAACCGCTGCTCGACTTGGCGCGCCTGCAAGGCTGGAACTCGCCGCTGTCGGAGTGTCCGATCCGGGTGGATGCGCGGAAGATCCCGGAGAATTTCCTGGACGGTTTTCGCAACCGTGACTGCGCTTCCATGGACTGCCAGGCCTGCGGTTATTGCGAACAGATTGCCGCGAAGGCTGTTTCGATCTCGCCGGGGTATCGCACCGCGGCATTGAAAAAACATGAGGAAATGGACGAGACGATGGCAACGGGAAGGCTCTGGGGTGTTTGACTCGCGCGCCACCACAACGGAGTTCCTAGACTGGTCAGACTGCGATCCGGCGCAACCGCCAACTAATGAACCAATGGATAACGAAGAATTATGAAACCAGAAACCCCAGCCAAACCTAAAGGACTACCCGGCGACCAAGTGGCCAAGGCCTCTGAACTCGTCAACTACCAGGACGGCGCGGTCGTGAGCCGCGAGATCGTCAAGAGGCCCACCGGCAGTGTGACGCTCTTCGCCTTCGACGAAGGCCAGGGATTGAGCGAACACACAGCTCCATTCGACGCGTTGGTGCAAGTGGTGGAAGGTGAGGCGGAAATCAGCATCGCTGGCCAGCCGCATCGCTTGCAGGGCGGCGAGATGATTCTCATGCCCGCCGGTCAGCCGCACGCGCTCAAGGCGTTGAAGCGGTTCAAGATGATTCTCACGATGATTCGATCCTGAACCTGAAACCGCAAACCACAAAGCAATCATAAAGGATCATACCGATGAAGCAGGACTTTAAAGTTGGAGATCAGGTGGGGTGGAACTCGGAAGCCGGCCACGTCCGGGGAACGATCAAGAAAAAGATCACCTCGGCCATCACGTTCAAGGGCTACACGGTCCGCGCCTCGAAGGAAGAGCCGCAGTATTTGATCAAAAGCACCACGACCGACCATCTGGCCATGCATAAGGGATCGGCGCTGAAGAAACTCAAAAGCAAACCATGAGCGTGCGGAGAATAAAAAAAACTGCCAATGGCGTGGAAAAGAGCACGCCAAAAAAAGAACCTTCGCCGCTGGTAATGACGATTGGTCATTCCACGCGCACGCTCGAGGAATTCATCGGCCTGCTTCAGGCACACGCGGTATCTCGAGTGGTTGATGTACGCACGGTGCCGCGTTCTTGGCATAACCCGCAGTTCAATAAAGATTCATTGCCCGGGAAATTGAAGAAAGCCGGCTTGGGATACGTTCACCTGCCGGGACTTGGCGGCCTGCGTCATGCGAAGCGCGATTCGCTTAACATGGGCTGGCGAAATGCTTCGTTTCGAGGTTATGCGGATTACATGCAAACGCCGGAATTTGAGCAGAGCCTCGAAGAATTGATCCGCCTGGCGAACCAAGACCGGATTGCATTGATGTGCGCTGAAGCGGTGCGTGGCGCTGTCATCGTTCGCTCATCGCTGATGCCTTGCTGGTGCGGGGAATTCGCACCGAGGACATCATGAGCGCAACTCGCCGCACGGTTCATACTCTCACGCCCTTTGCGAAAGTCTGCGGCACCACGATCACCTATCCGGCCGAGGTTTCACGGAGTAATCTCATTAATCTATCCAAACGCCTCGATGGCAAACAGACGGTGCGGCTCAGTTAGCGCGCCTCGTTTCACTCCATCGCGGCCAGCAGTTCATCCAGGGAAACGGTGGCGAAGCTGGTGGCGTAGTCGCTCATCGCGTAGGGGATGACAAGTTCGTGTCCGTGCAGCAGCGCGCCGCAGGTGTAGACGACGTTTGGGACGTAGCCTTCGCGTTCGGTTTCGTTCGGGCAGCGCCTGCTCGAAAGAGTTGCGCCGCGAGCATTTGAAAACTGCCCTGGCCCACTTGCGACACGCACAACCCCAGCGCCCACAGCGCGTGACCCTGGCAATCTTCCGAGCCGATTTCCTCAACCGCAACGACTCGTCGAAGTTTTTCGACAGATCGGCGTTCAAAAGCGCGGTGACTGGCGGCGCGGGGTTTTCATGCTCGCATCTCGAACGCCTCAATGCCTCACCCGCCAGGCAGCAATCGTAGGTGGGGTAACACCCCATATCATCTGTGCGTGCTCAAGTGCATCATCACCCGAGAAATCATCGCCAAAGCGGCAACGTTATTTCGATGGGGCTGATCAGCGCCCGGGCCGGAACTGAACACTGTCCAGCCTGCCCCGTTGCCGACGGCCGAGCCGGCAGGTGCCCAACCGGATGAATTCCTACGGGCAGGTTAATTGCAGGAATCGCGACCGGAAGTAAGAACAACATGCAGACTCTGCCATTGCGCTTTCAAAACTGGATGGCCGGACATACGCGTTCGCGCCCAGGCGCGAGCGAGCCGCCATTGCGGGCCGAGTTGTTCAGTGTCGAACAACTGGCGCGCCATGCCAAAGCTCTCGCGGCCAATCACCAGGTAGTCACCCGGCACGGTTCCAACCGTCTGCTGGCCCGGTTGGGCCAAAACGAGGACATACTAAGAGCCTTCAATCGCGCGACCCTCGCCGCGGGCCAAAGCCGGCGCGTCACTCCCGCCGCCGAATGGCTGCTGGATAACTTTTACCTGATCGAAGAGCAGATCCAAATGGCCAGACGGCATCTGCCCCGGGGCTATAGCCGGGAGTTGCCCCGCCTCTTGAACGGCCCTTCCGCCGGACTGCCGCGCGTTTACGACATCGTGCTCGAATTGATCTCGCACGTGGATGCGCAGATTGATGCGGGACCGCTCAGCGCCTTCATCGCCGCTTACCAAACGGTGGGTTCCTTGAAACTGGGCTCGCCCCGTGTAATAACGAGCG
>DMQW01000161.1:0-2421 GCA_003455565.1 Limisphaerales bacterium | reverse complement strand
GAATAACTCGCCCCGTGGAATATAATGCCGGGATACTGGGCGGGATTCCACGCGGGTTATTCCACCGGGCGAGCGCGGAATCCAGCACACACTCGGAGCCTTCTATTACACTGGGCGAGTTGTGGGCCATTCCAATTATGTTGCGCCTGGGGTTGATTGAAAATCTCCAGCGCGTCACCACCCGACTGACCATCGCCCGGGAAGATCGCAATCTGGCGGACTTGTGGGTGGATCGTTTGCAGGATATGGCGGAGAAGAACCCGTCGCACCTCGTCATCGTGGTGGCGGACATGGCGAAATCCGATCTTCCCCTCTCCAGTTCGTTCGTGGCGGAATTTTGTCAGCGTTTGTCGCGACAAAGTCCGGTGTTGCATTTAGCGCGGAGCTGGCTCGAACAGCGGGTCATTGAGCAAGGTTCATCCGTCGAGCATCTGGTTCAACAAGAAAGTCAAAATCAGGCGGCCGACCGGGTTTCCGTCAGCCACAGCATTGGCAGCCTCCGTTTCTTGAGCGCAATGGACTGGAAGGCGTTCGTGGAATCCCTGAGTCTGGTCGAGGAGACTTTGCGCTCGGATCCGGCAGGCGTTTACAGCAAGATGGATTTCTCAACCCGGGATCGCTATCGCCATTCGGTCGAAGCCATCTCCCGGTACAGCCAGTTTTCGGAGGCGGAGGTCGCGCATAAGGCCGTGCAACTGGCCGCAGACGGCGAACGTCTAAAGGGACACGAAGATCGAACCGCACATGTGGGTTTCTATCTGATAGACCAAGGCCACGCCATGCTGGGGCGCATGGCGAATGTGCGATGGCCTTGGGGTACGATTATCGAGCGCAGCATTCGCCGTTTTCCGCTGACATTTTATGTGGGCGGTATCGCAGCACTTACTTTGTTCGCCACGTTCGTGATTGTGCAGCAGGCAGAGACGCTGGCAGTGCAGGGATGGAAACTCGTATTCTTCACTCTTGTTGGACTCCTTTGCGCCAGCCAACTGGCCGTGGCGCTGATGAACTGGCTGTCCACGCTGCTGGTGAAACCTTGCCGGCTCCCGCGCCTGGATTATTCTTCCGGCGTCACGCCCGATTGCCGGGCTATGGTGGTGATTCCCACCATGCTCACGAGCCTGACCGGGATTGATCGCCTGATCGAAACATTGGAAATTCATCATCTCGCGAATCGGGATCAACACCTGCACTTCGCCTTGCTGACGGATTTTCGCGACGCGGCGGAGGAGATTCTGCCCGAGGATCAAGTATTGCTTCAGCGGGCGATGGCCGGTGTCGAGATGCTGAACCATAAATATCCTTCCGCGAACCAGACTCTTTTCTTTCTGCTTCATCGCCCGCGCCGCTGGAACGCCGCAGAAGGCGTGTGGATGGGTTACGAACGCAAGCGGGGCAAACTCATGGAGTTCAACGCGCTGCTCCGTGGCGGTTCCCGCGACTGCTTTTCAGAGATCGTGGGAGAGACGGCCATCCTGCCGTCAATCAAGTATGTCATCACGCTCGACACAGACACCCAGCTTCCGCGCGATGCCGCCCGGCAGCTTGTGGGCACGATGGCCCATCCATTGAACCATCCGGTATTCGATGCCGTACGTGAAATTGTCACCACAGGCTACAGCATTCTGCAGCCGCGCGTCGGCGTGAGTCTGCCGAGCGCCAGGCGTTCCTGGTTCGTCCGGCTGTTTGCCGGCGACGCGGGCATCGATCCTTACACGCGGGAAGTGTCAGATGTGTATCAGGATGTATTTCAGGAAGGTTCATATATCGGGAAAGGCATTTACGATGTGGACGCTTTCGAGCGAGCCATGCACGGACGCTTTCCGGAAAATACCATACTCAGCCACGATCTGCTGGAAGCGTGTCACGCCCGTTCCGCCCTTGTGAGCGACGTGGAGTTCTTCGAGGAATATCCTTCCCGCTATAACGTGGACATGGCCCGGCGTCACCGCTGGATACGCGGCGATTGGCAGATCACGCAATGGCTGCTGCCGCGTGTGTCGGGCGCTGACACCGGCCGCATTGCCAATCCGCTTTCGGTGCTGTCGCAGTGGAAGATACTCGACAACCTGAGGCGCAGCCTCCTCCCGGTTGCGCTGGTGTTGCTGTTGCCGGGCGCATGGCTGCTGTTTCCGGAACTCGGCGAACTTGGGCCACTGCTGGTCGTTGCCATCATCGCCTTCCCGGGATTGCTGGCGCTGGGTAGCGCGTTTCGCAAGTCGGCGGATCTGACATGGTCCATGCATTTGCGCGGAGTGGCCGATACGGGCGCCCGCCAACTCGGGCAGATGTTTCTCACGCTGGCCTTCCTGCCCTACGACGCCTTCATCAGCATGGATGCCATAGTCAGGACGCTGCTGCGTTTGCTGGTGACGCACAAACGGCTGCTTGAATGGAAAACATCGAGTGATTCCGAACTGT
>DMQW01000160.1:4145-8182 GCA_003455565.1 Limisphaerales bacterium | reverse complement strand
CGCCCGGTTGCAACCGGGCGGAGGACTCCAGCTTGACGCGCTCTTTCAAGTCGGCCAAGCAGGACAATTAAGAAGATACAAGGTTTCAAATTATGACGGTCTTTTCACACAGCCTCTCGCGAGGCCGTGTGAAAACTCCCGGCCAACCGAGTTAGACCACAATTCGCAAGGCGAACGTTTCTTTTGGGCAACTGACTTGTGGCGGGCTTGGGAAGCCGCACCGCGACTGCTCCGGCTCTGTGACCATTTTATTCAATAGTATTTATTCCCCGTCAACCCTTTTGATGGACGGCGGCTGGCGGTTGGCGTAAGTTGGCGCGGTGGACATGAACCTTAAACGCTACCTGATCATTTACGCCGCATTGTGGAAAAATTCCGTGGCGCGCGAGCTGTCCTTCAAGGGCAACTTCATTTTGTGGATCATCGTGGAACTGCTCTGGTTCGGCCTGCAATTAAGTTTTGTTTCCGTCGTTTTTTCGCAGACGGACGCCATCGGTTCCTGGACGAAATGGCAGATGGTGATGCTGGTGGGCGCGAGCAATTTCATCCAGCAGATCTACCAGGCTTTTTTCCTGACGAACTGCACGAACCTCTCGGAACTGGTGCGCACGGGCAAAATGGATTTTCTCCTCGCGCTGCCGGTCAACACGCGGTTCATCGTCTCGCTGCGTGTGGTGGACCTGGGCGGGTTCGTGAGCGCGGCGTTCGGTCTGTGCGTGATGATTTTCGCCGCCGTAAAAGCGGAATTGCATCCGACCGCCATGCAGATTCTCGGCTTCAGCGCGTTGTGCGGCGTGGGCGTTTTAATTCATTACTCGCTGATGTTCATCCTGGCGTCCATCAGCTTCTGGACGGTGCGGGCGCAGGGCATCGTGTATGGCTACTACAACCTGTTCAACATCGCGCGGCTGCCGGACGAGGCGTTCAAAGGCGCGTTCAAGGCGGTGTTCACTTTCGCCTTGCCGGTGCTACTGGTCTCGAATGTGCCGGTGCGCGTGCTGGCGAACACGTTGAATTCTTCGGCGTCGTGGCTGTTGCTGCTCGGCGTCGGGATCGTGTGGGCGCTGGTTTCGGAATGGTTCTGGCGCGTGTCCGTCCGCCGTTACACCAGCGCGAGTTCGTGAAAATTTATGGTTGCCGCCGTGAAACTTTGCCCTGAAAATCGAGTTCAATTAACGCAAGCCAAACTATGAGCGAAATCAAATTCAGTAAAAATTTCACAGATCACTCGGTTCAGTCAGGAGCCAACGCCGGCTTTCAATTCGAGTTTAATTGCGAACGCTGCGGCGATGCGTGGCGCGCGGAATTCGTCCCGTATCGCGGCGGACAGACTTCGAGCTGGCTCGGCAAGGCTGCCGGGATGTTCGGCGGCATAGTGGGCGAGGCTAGCACCGCCGCCGAAGGTCTCGCACAGGCCGGCTACGGCAAGGCGCACGATGCGGCATTTGCCGCCGCCATCGAGCAGGCCAGGAACCATTTCCATCGTTGCGCGCGCTGCATGAAGTTCGCCTGCGACACTTGCTGGAATCAGGACAAGGGGCTGTGCCGTGACTGCGCGCCCGATGCCGAGGTGGAGATTGACGCCGCCCGCGCCACTGGCGAAGTGGAGGCCGCCCGCGAAGCGGCGCAGACCGAAGGCAAGGCCCGTGGAGAAAAAATAGATGTCAAACGCGAACGGCAACTGGTCTGTCCGCAGTGCAACGCCGAAACCCACGGTGCGAAATTCTGTCCAGATTGCGGCATCAAACTCGCCGTCCTGTCGCAATGTCCGAAATGCTCCGCCGAAGTTTCGCCGGGCGCGAAATTCTGTCCCGAGTGCGGCGACAAACTAAGTTGACCGCTGGCCGCCGCCTGAACGGAGCGGGCGGGAAGATTGCAGCAATTATTTTTTGGTTAGAGCCGCGCTCACGGCATTTTCAAGTTCTTCACCGCGCAAATCTTTGCCGATGATCTTGCCGTCGGGGCCGACGAGCACGGTGAAGGGAATTGATTGCACGCCATATTTCACCGCAATTTTGTTGCTCCAGCCCTGGCCGTCGAAAAATTGCGGCCACCTCATGCCGTCCGTCTGTTTGAGAAAAGCATCCAGTTTGTCGCGATCGGAATCCAGGCTGATGCCGATGATTTCAAAGCCCTGGCCGTGGTGTTTTTTGTAGGTGGCGATGACGTTCGGCAGTTCCGCGCGGCACGGGCCGCACCAAGTCGCCCAGAAATCCACGAGGACGACCTTGCCCTTGAGCGCACCGACCGAAAGCGGCTGGCCGTTCAAATCTTTCTCGCTGAAATCGGGAAACGCGAGGCCGGTGCCGAGCGCGGACTGGACTTTTTTTGCCTCCCCAAGCGCAGCTTCCTGCTTTTCCAACCGGTCAACAAATTTGGTGCCCTTGAAATCAGCCTTGAGCTGCTTCAGCATTTCATCGGCCTTGGCCGTGTCCTTCAAGACTTCGGCATAAAGCATCGCCTTCATGTAACGAACCTGCGCGAGTTCATCGGTCTTTTCGCCGGCGTGCGCGGCGAGCAGCGAATCGAACTTTTGCAGCTCGGGTGCGAGGTCGGCCTCGGTGGTTTTTCCGGTGCGGAGCTTGGTCTGAACCTGCTGCACCAGCGCGCGAAGTTCGGTGGCGAGAACGTTGGTGGTGGTCTGGGCCGGAACCGGCAGCGCAAACAGCGCGACGGCGGCGAAAAGGGGGAGAACAGATTTAATTTTCATGGCATGAGTGATTTGTCAGACGATTTCAGTTTTCAAAAGATTGTGCAATCTTATCCTTCGACGGAATGGCGGCGATGACGTTCAAATTCAAATTTTTAATGAAGGCGCTTGACAGCCACGGCACTTTCGTAGTTTTCTTTATTTAATGATCTACATCCCCTCCCGTATGGGACAATTGAACCGGCGCGCCTTGCTCCGGCAGTTGCAGAAGCTGGGGGTGGCCTCGCGCGCGGAACTGGCCAAGTCGCTCGGCATGAGCCAGCCCACGGCGGGGAAAATCGTGGATGAACTGCTGGCGCTCGATGTGTTGGAGGAGGTGGAAGTTCCGCCGCTAAACGGCAAGGAACATTCCAGCAACGGCGGCATGGACAATGTCCAGCGTGGCCGCCCCGGCCGCCAGTTGCGATTGAACCAGTCCAGCGCCAAACTGCTCGGCATCCAGTTGGGCGTGAATGAGACGGCCATCGCCGGATTGTCCCTCGCGGTCGCAGACGAGGACGAATGGCATTTCACTTTTAACATCGGCAGCGCGGATGCCAGTCCCGCAAAAATCTGGGAGCAGAAACTTCGCGGAGCGGCGAAAAAACTTGGCGGCGAAGATTTTCTTGGCGTGCTCTTGAGTGTTCCCGGCGTGGTGGATGAGGCGAGCAACCGCATTTTATTTTCGCCCAACATCCATTGGACGGAGAAGGCCGATCTGGCGGCGATTGTCCGGCGCGTCTGGGACGTGCCGGTTTTGCTCGTGCAGGAAGAACGCGTGCTGGCGCTGGGGCATCATGTGGCGCATCCCGACTGCGAAGATTTTCTGCTCGTAGATTTCGGCGAAGGCGTCGGCGGCGCGATTATTGTCCAGGGCAAACCGCTGGCCAATCCGCTGCCCATCAGCGGCGAGATCGGCCACACGCCGGTGCCCGGCAACCGCCGGAAATGTGGTTGTGGCGCGGTGGGCTGCATGGAAACGCTCGTCTCGTTGCGCGGCCTGCTGGAAAGTTTTTCCGCCAGCAATTCGCGCCAGGAAAATTCCTGGGCGGAACTGCGCGAATCCATTTCCAAAAACGGCATCCCGCCGTGGCTGGCGCAGGCGCTGGCCGCCGCCGCCGCCGCGATTGCCGGGGCGCTGAACGTCCTCGGACAGCGGCGCGTGGTCATCACCGGCAGCCTCACGGAATTGCCGCCCGCCGTGGTGGAGCATCTTTCCCGCGCCATCCAGAGCGGCGCGATGTGGGCGCGCTTCGGCGATGTGGAATGTGTCGCCGCCCCGCGCCGCCGCACGGCCGGACTGGTCGCCATGGGCATTGACCGGTTGATCGTGCCGGACTCGTCGCCA
>DMQW01000160.1:0-3865 GCA_003455565.1 Limisphaerales bacterium | reverse complement strand
CATCACCAAAATCAATTACGAAGGCGCGAACTCAAAAAATCCGTTGGCGTTCAAACATTACAATCCCGACGAAATCGTCGCGGGCAAGACGATGCGCGAACATCTGCGTTTCGCGGTGGTCTACTGGCACACGTTCCGTGGCACGGGCAGCGACCCGTTTGGTGCCGGAACGATGCAACGTCCGTGGGACGACGGCTCGAACTCCGTCAGCAATGCGCAAAAGCGCGCGCACGTCGCGTTTGAATTCATCGAAAAACTCGGTGCGCCATATTATTGCTGGCACGACCGCGACGTTGCGCCGGAAGGAAAAACGCTGGCCGAAACGAACAAAAATTTTGACGCCATCGCGAAAGTGTTGAAGGAAGAACAAAAGCGCACCGGCATCAAATTGCTCTGGGGCACGGCGAATCTTTTTTCCAATCCACGCTTTGTCCATGGCGCCGGCACGAGCTGCAACGCGGATGTGTTCGCCTTTGCCGCCGCGCAAATCAAGCAGGCGATGGAAGTGACGCACGAACTCGGCGGCGAAGGCTACACGTTCTGGGGCGGCCGCGAAGGCTACATGACGCTGCTCAACACCGACATGAAACGCGAGTTGGATCACTTCGCGAAACTGCTGCACCTGGCCGTCGCCTACAAAAAGCAGATCGGCTTCAAGGGACAATTTTACATCGAACCGAAACCGAAAGAGCCGACGAAGCACCAATACGATTACGATGCTGCCGCGTGCCTGAACTTTTTGCGCGAATACGATTTGCTGCCGCATTTCAAACTGAACATCGAGACGAACCACGCGACGCTCGCCGGTCACACGATGCAGCATGAACTGGAAGTTGCCAGTGCGGCCAATGCGCTCGGTTCAATTGACGCCAACACCGGCGACGAACTGCTCGGCTGGGACACGGACCAATTTCCGACGAACATTTATCTGACGACTTACACGATGCTGGCCATTTTGAAATACGGCGGTTTGACGACCGGCGGTGTGAACTTCGACGCAAAAGTTCGCCGCGAAAGTTTTGAGCCGGTTGATTTGTTCTACGCGCACATCGGCGGCATGGACGCGTTCGCGCGCGGATTGAAAATTGCGGCGGCGATTCGCAAGGACGGACGCTTGGCTGACTTTGTGAAGCAGCGTTACGCGTCTTGGGATTCTGGCATCGGCGCGAAGATCGAATCCGGCAAAGCCTCGCTGAAAGAAATTGAAGCTTACATCTTGAAGAAAGGTGAAGTGACGCCGAACACCAGCGGTCGCCAGGAGTTCCTCGAAAATCTCATCAACGAATTCATCTAAACATATTTCGAACCACAACACACAAAAAACTATGAGCATCAATCTGAAACAATTCGAAGTCTGGTTTGTCACCGGCAGCCAGCATCTTTACGGCCCGGAAACCTTGAAGAAAGTCGCCGAACATTCACAGGAAATCGCCAAGGCGCTGAACATTGCCCCCGCGATTCCGGTGAAGGTCGTGTTCAAGCCCGTGCTGGTCACGCCCGACGCCGTCACTGCTCTTTGCCAGGCCGCGAACAACGCCGCCAAGTGCATCGGCCTCATTACCTGGTGCCATACGTTTTCACCGTCGAAGATGTGGATCAACGGGCTAAAGCAGCTTCGCAAGCCGGTCGCGCATCTGCACACGCAATACAACCGCGACATTCCGTGGGCGACGATTGACATGGATTTCATGAACATGAACCAGGCCGCGCACGGCGACCGCGAACACGGTTTCATCTGGAGCCGGATGCGGTTGAACCGCAAAGTCGTCGTCGGTTTCTGGCAGGAAAAATCCACGCAGGAAAAACTCGGCGCGTGGGCGCGTGCCGCCGCCGCCTGGGCCGACTGGCAGACCGCGAAGTTCTGCCGTTTCGGCGACAATATGCGCGAAGTGGCCGTGACCGAGGGCGACAAAGTTTCCGCGCAGATGAAATTTGGTTTCGCCGTCAACGGCTACGGTGTCGGCGACCTGGTGAAAGTGGTCAAAGAAGTTTCCGACAAGGAAATTGACACCCTCGTGAAAACTTACGAGGCGGCTTACGAAATTTCCGGTGATTTGAAAAAGGGCGGCAAGCGCCACAAATCCGTCCGCGAAGCCGCACGCATCGAACTTGGTTTGCGTGCGTTTCTGACGGCGGGAGGTTTCAAAGGTTTCACGACGACGTTTGAAGATTTGCACGGCCTCGTGCAGTTGCCCGGCCTCGCGCCGCAGCGGTTGATGGCCGACGGCTACGGTTTTGCCGGCGAAGGCGATTGGAAAACCGCCGCGCTCGTTCGCGCGATGAAAGTCATGGCGGCTGGTTTGTCCGGCGGCACGTCGTTCATGGAAGATTACACTTATCATTTGCAGCCGGGCAACAAGCTCGTCCTCGGCGCGCACATGCTGGAGATTTGTCCGTCCATCGCGGATGGCAAGGCGTCGTTGCAGGTGCATCCGCTCGGCATCGGCGGCAAGGCTGATCCGGCCCGCCTAGTTTTCAACACGCCAGCCGGTCCGGCGTTGAACGCGTCGTTGATGGATTTCGGCAACCGTTTTCGTCTGCTCATCAACGAAGTGGACGTCGTCAAACCCGAACAGCCGATGCCGAAACTGCCCGTGGCGCAAGCTGTCTGGAAATGCCGTCCGAATTTTGAGGACGCCTGCGCGGCGTGGATTTACGCGGGCGGCGCGCATCACACGGGCTTCAGCCAGGCGGTCACAACGGAAATGCTCGAAGACTTCGCGGCGATTGCCGGGCTTGAAGCCGTCATCATTGACGCCGACACGAAGATCCGCCAGTTCAAACAGGAACTGGTCTGGAACGATGTCGCCTACGGTTTGAAGAGCGGCTGGGTTTCCTGATTCAAAAACGAAAAATAAAAATCTCGCGAAGAAAATTCATTCCGCATGAAAAAACTGAAATTGAAAACATGGTTTGCCGCCGCAGTCCTGGCGACGGCCATTTCAACGAACGCGCAGCCGGCGAAAATTTCCGTGGCCGTGGACCAGCCCGGCCACAAGATTTCGCCGACGCTCTGGGGAATTTTTTTCGAGGACATCAACCTGTCCGCCGACGGCGGAATTTATCCCGAACTCGTGCGCAACCTTTCGTTCGAGGATGCGAACACGCCGGAGAACTGGAAGTTTGCGAGCATCGGCGACGGCAAGAGCGAGGCATCCATCAGCACGGCGGACGTGCAAGCCAGGCCGCCAGTTCCCCCATTGAATGCCTTCAACCGCAAATCGCTGCGCGTGAAAGTGGCCGGCGCGTTCTCGTTGCAGAACGAGGGCTATTGGGGCATGAACATCGTTGCGGGCGACGGCTACACGCTGAAACTGACCGCGCGCGGTGAAAAATTTGACGGCAAACTCGCGGCAAAAATTTTGAGTGCGGACGGCACAGTGCTGGCGAGCGGTGAAATTTCCGGCCTTGGCAACAACTGGAAATATCACACGCTGGATTTGACTGCGACCGGCAGCGATCCGAAGGCGAAGCTGGAAATTTCCGGCGACGGCAAAGGCGTTTTGTTCCTGGACATGGTTTCTCTGCTGCCGAAAAAGACGTGGAAGGATCATGGCTTGCGCCCCGACCTCGCGGAATCGCTGGATGGTTTGCATCCGAAATTTCTGCGTTTCCCCGGCGGCTGCTGGGTGGAGGGCGACGACTTCGCGCACATGAACCATTGGAAGAATACCATTGGCAACCTCGATACGCGCACGCCGCTCTGGAACATCTGGAAATACTATGCCACGCAGGGTCTCGGCTACCACGAGTATCTCCAGCTCGCGGAAGACCTCGGTGCGGAGCCGCTCTTCTGCATCAACATCGGCATGTCGCACAAGGAAACGATCCCGATGGACCGTATGGGCCAGTGGGTGCAGGACGC
>DMQW01000030.1:1551-6355 GCA_003455565.1 Limisphaerales bacterium | reverse complement strand
ATGCCGCGCTCCTGCCGCTTCGAGCCGAGCATTGATTACGTCGTCACCAAGATTCCGCGCTTTGCCTTCGAGAAATTCCCGCAGGCCGGCGTAGCGGCTTTCGGTAGAAAGCCGCCATTCAATATCCCTGCCAGTTTGCGGGTTGAAGCGGTAATAATTTTCGCGCTGATTCACCCGGCCCGCCTTTGATAATTTCACTGTTCGCGCTCGAAAATGCGTGGCTCTTCTCCGAAGCAACATCGCCAAAGGTTATTGAGTCCACCCTACTCGTGCCGGATGTAGCGTTGGCAGTCGCCACAATGCCAAACATGAATAGCGTCAGCCATTTCTCTAGTGTTAATCGTTTCATTGTTTTTGTTTCTTGATGGTTTTCAAATCGCGAGTGCGGCGGCGGCTTCATTTCTTGCGATTCATTTTGATATGAAAAAAGTTTGTTCAACTGGGTCAGCCGATTTTAATTTTGGCTCAATTGAGCGGCCATATTGCCACGCAACGACGGTTACCTTGATCGGATATTTGCTGCGTGGCGGAATCGCAGTGAATTTCAGCGCGTCACCTTCCACTTCGGCCGGGCCTTCTCGGACGTAATAATAAACCTTCGCGCCGGAATCCGACGTCGCGTTCAACTTCACCGATTTTGTTCCGGACTTCTGATCGGGAATTTTTGGAAACGTGATATGTTGTTCCGCGCCATCGGTGAGTCGGATGGGAATTTTCAACAACGCCTGCTGCACGGCGCTTTTATATCTGGCATCGCCGGGGTGGCTGGCCAGCAGCCAGATGTCGCCCGCGCGCCGGTCGGCGGGAATGCTCGAACGGTTGAAGTGGACGGAAAAAGTGTCCGCCGACAATTGCGCGACCGGGCCGCTGATGCGCGAAAGTTTCACCGGCCCGCCGCCGGTTGCGTGGCCGAGCGGCGCGCCGACGGGCAATTCCGTCCAGTTCGTCACATTCGAATTGCCGCCGGGCACCTGGTCGCAAAATCCGTCCGCGAGTTTGAACGTCACGCCGTCGGCTTCCAGCTCGAATTTAAGATTCACCTGCTGGTGCGTCTGGGTTTGCGGAACGAACTTGCCGTCCTGCACCAAGCCCGCGAGTTGCGGCAATTTTCCGCACTTGGAATTGAAGTTCACCGTGACCTGCGCCATTTCCTTGTCGAAACACCAAAAGGCCTCGTTCATGTCGCCGAAAAATTTTGCAAACGGCGCGGCTTTTAGAGGCGACGCTTCGCCTTTATGCCAGCGCGCGACCAGCCAGCCATTTTTGGGATCAACCGGCTTTAATTTCATGGGCTGGTCGGGCGAAACATTCGCGGGCAGACGTTGCCCGGCGGCTTTGCGAATGAACAGGGCGAGACAATGAACGAGTTCGTCGGAATAATCAAAATGGCCGTGGCCGACATCGGCCAGCAACGCGACCGGCGCAGCGGGATGTTGCGCGCGAAATTTTATCGCGGGCGCAAGCCGCCTCTCCCACCACTCGTATTCGCCCATGACCATGAGGCCGGGAATGCCGTCAAGGTTGCGCGCGCCCCAATCCACATTCGGCCGTCCATTGCCGACGAGGTCGGTTTGCGGCGCGTCGCCGTGAACGGACAGAATCGCGAGCGTGCGGGCCGGATTCCACGCGGCGAAATTCCACGGAAAACTCGCCATGGCGGAATGTCCGATGGGAACGATGGGCGCGAATTGCAATTCACTGTAACCCGATTCGCCCGCCAGCGATTTTAACAGCGCGGTGAATTTTTCATTGGTCGCGTCGTTGTTCGTGGCGTTCTGCCAGGTGTCGAATGTCGGCGCGATGTAGATTTCGGCGAAGTCGAGCTGGGCGAGCGTTTTTCGGAAATCGGGATGCTGCATAATCCCTTCTTCAATCATGTTGTTCTGGCCAACCACCACGCCGCGAACCTGCTTGCAATTCGGCGGAATCCACAAAAACGCGCGTGGATGTTCGCTGGAATCAGGCAGCGTGATTGAATCAATTGACGCTGACCATTGATACTCCGCCGATCTGGCAGAGAACGTGCCCGCCAAAATAAAAAAGAAAGCCAGAACAAAGGCACCGCGATGTAGAAATGTTTTCATCAGCAGTTGATAATCTTTCATTGTGAAGTTGTCCACATCGTCTCGGTGGACTCGTGTCGCAAAATCTGGCCGTCTTTGTTCTCTGTGATTTGGACGCTGATTGGCAAAATGGAAATGCTTTGCGGCAGTTGAAACGGGCGAAAATCCACGCTGCGCGGGGTGCCGGCATTTTTGCGCGGATGAAATCCGTTTTGCGCGGGCAAAACTCACTTTGCGCAGCGATTTTCCGGTTTGCGCGGACCTGCCCCGGTTCTGCGCGGGCAAAATCCCGTTTGCGCGCACGGAATCCGCTTTGCGCGCTGAAAAACCGGTTTGCGCGGGCATTCTTCACTTTGCGCGGGCATTTTCCGCATTTTCCACCCCTTTTTCCACCTGCAAGCGTGCAAAAAGAGACAGTTGCAAAACTTCTGACAACTGTCGCGGCACTCTGTGAGCACCGTCGAACACTGTTTGCTTGCCAAAACCTGGCGATCACCGACCGCCCCTACAAAGCCAAAAATAATTCTTGAAACCTCCGCGCCCCTCCGCATAATCGCCTCACACCACCGCCTCTTTGGGGCAATCAAACACAACTGAAAGCACATAAATACCATGGACCTCCACGAAACCAGCCTCCTCGCCACCTGTAAAACCGTCTCCGCCTACGGCACCAAATACATCGCCGACTTCCCTGCCACCAGCACCGGCGGACAGCAGTTCGCCCTCGTCACCGCCGCCGTGCCGCAGGCCGGCACACTCGCCGCCACGCAGGTATCCGGCGGCGGCCAGATCAAGACCGGCGTCAAATCCAAGGCCGTCGCCTACAAACTGCTCCACGACGACCTGCTCGCCATCAACGATGCCGCCCATTCCCTCGTGCTGCTGGGCACCGCCGGGCTGGACGGCAAATTCCACCTGCCCCGCAACCACGGCGCGCAGGCCGTCCTCAACTCCGCCCGCGCCTTCCAGACCGATGCCGCCCCGTTCAGCGCCGCGCTCATTTCCGTGGGGCTGGACGCCGCCTTTCTGACCAGCCTCGACACGCACATCACCAGCTACGAAACCGCCATCACCGCCAAGGGCGCGGGCCAGAGCACGCAGGGCGGCGCGACCGGCGGCCTTGAAGACACCACCTACAAGGCCGTCGTGGCCCTGCATATCCTGAACACCGTCGTGCGGAACAAATACCAGAACGACCCCGCCAAACTCGCCGAATGGGTCATCGCCAGCCATGTGCAGAAACACAACCCCGCCGCGCCGCAACCGCCCGCGCCCGCACCGGCACCGCAGGGATAGGCCGCAAAACTTCAAGACAAGACCTGTTAGGCCACCTTGCATTTATGCCAATAGAACCCATTGTTTTAGACAGCGTGAGATTCTTCGACATCTCTACCGGATCGAATCTCCCACTCGAAGGCACACGCCAGATCACCGATTTAGCCATGATCCCGCTGCGTGGTGATTTTGTGCGGATTGGACAGTTAGATAGGCAGTTCATAGTTGTTGATAGACGGTTTCATTTTTCACATGGAGCTTTTTTTATGGTTGTCAACGTCCAGCCAGCAGACCGTGATACATGAGCACATACACTTCATCAGGCGCGGCGGCTGGCATTCCATCACGGATGGTTTTGAGTTCTTTTATTCGCCGTTCCAGTTGGGCGATTTGTTCGTTGGCGAGGTGTTGGCAGCCATCGAGTGTTGCCGGATTCCGGTGGCCTAACAAGTCGCCGGAGCCAACCACGATTGGCACGTTTAGTTGTCCGAGAAGGTTTGGGTTATTCATAGATTTTAGTTCGTGGTGGCTCAGCTTTCTACGTTAGGCCGACACCTACGATTATGCTTATTCAACCAACATCTGACGACCTTGCGAGCCTGATGCAGCGCATGGCTAAAGCCCATTGGATTAACAAGAGCGCAGTTATTTCCGGGACAGGCAAAGCTGAATTTAACAAGAAAGGCTCTGAGCGGATGATGGCGCTTTCTCAGGTTATCGCCGAGATGGGAACTATGAGTCATGGGGAACTTTCCGCCCTGATTGGGCTTTCGATAAAGTTTCGGACAGAACAGGGTGGGTTCCATCCATGAACCTTTTGATTTCAGTTGATACGTCATCCAGAGTGCATGACATCACATGCGGCCTAACAAGTCGCCGCAGCCAACCGGCGTTGGCGCTGTCAGTCCGCTTCGCGGGCGACGGTTTCGGGTCGCCGGTGGCTGAGCTTTCTACGTTAGGCGTCATACCATGACATGCACCGTGCGAAATTTTGACCGATTTGTTCTCACGCCGATTTTTTGGTCGTTCAATATCGCAGCCGTTGTGTTTCTCATCGGCTTTCATTGGTGGTGGTTAGCGAGCGCGATTCTTGGCAGCTTTTACACCGGAATCATTGGCCAGATGGTTCATCCGAAACAGACAGTTTCAGACCTTACGCAAGGCTCGGTTACAGGAGCAGCAGCTACGAGAGAGGAGATTGGCTTGTCAGAGTTGCAGCACCGAGTTTTGGTTAGTCAAGCCTGCACGCATGTCGGGATTTTGAGCGGAGTGACGATTGGTATAGTTTTGGGGACTGTTTTGGGTTGGCGTTGGTATTTCGCCGCCATTGTTGGTTTTATTTGCTTGGTTTTTATCGGAGCTATTCTCAAAGTTTTGTTCAGGTCAGTATGAGAGCCATGACGCCTAACAAGTCGCCGGCGCCAACCGCCGTTGGCGCTTGCCGTTCCGCTGTCGCGGTTCACATC
>DMQW01000030.1:0-1266 GCA_003455565.1 Limisphaerales bacterium | reverse complement strand
GCTCAGCTTTCTACGTTAGGCGTATCTACACTTTATGAAATTATCACACTATATTATCTGCTCCATCGCATTTGGTGCGTGCATATTCATCACCGGCTGTGGCCATGATGCCACTCCCTCAAAAGTCATTCCCAAGTTAAGCGATATGGACGCGGCCGATATGGATTATGCCGTTTCCTTGCTGTCCTGTCCTGCGTCGGCTGGACGATTTCAAGCAACATCATCCCCAACTGTCGCCTTGATTTTAACTGACACCGCTTTAGGCGATGTCTATGTGTGGCGTGGAGAAAAGGGCTGGCTCAAATATCCCTCACCACTTCGTAAACCTGTTTCCAGTTTTGGAGTAAATGATTCACCTGCCACAAATCCATGAAACCCATCCTCCCGCTCCTCGCACTCATTCTCCTCACCGGCTGCGCTTCCGTGCCAATGGCCGACACATCGCTGGATTACGAGGCAAAAAAGTTTAACCCTGAATCTGGCAAAGCCAACATCTACATTAACCGTGGCGGGGGTGTTGGAACTGCGTTGACGCTTCAAACTATTTTTGACGGGAGAATTACCGGAACGCTGGCACCACACACCTATCAGCTTTTATCCGTCCCCGCTGGCGAGCACGTCGTGTCCATTGGCGGAGAAAACCAAAACGCGGCTCAATCCAAGTTCAAAGCCGAGATGGGGAAAAATTATTTCTTCGACGTTGGCTTTTCGGTTGGGTGGGTATCGCCCCGCGTCCATCTTGACATGGTGGATGAACAAACTGGTCGGTTAGAGTTAAAAGATTCAAAGCGAGCCGAGGCATCAAACTACTAAATAATTAAGACCAATATGAAACCCACCCTTCCACTCCTCGCGCTCATTATCCTCACCGGCTGCGCCTCCAACGTGGTGCCCGCCGGGCCTGACACCTACTATATTTCCTACGGGCCGTTACCCATCACGATGTCCGCCGCCAAAGCCAAAGCCCAATGCTATCGCCAAGCCAGCGCGTGGTGCGTAGCGCGCGGCCTCGTCATGGTGCCCGTCTCCAGCGCCGCGCAAGACCCTGTCGTCGGTATTGCCGGCCACGCCGAACTCACCTTCCACGCCCTCAAGCCCGGAGACCCAGACATTAAGCGAGCCAACATTGAGGCACCAGACACTACAAAGCGGATTGAGACACGATGATTTATTATGAGATTGACCGATACGCCTAACAAGTCGCGAGGCCGTGTGAAAACTCCCGGCCAGCGGGCAGATGGAAGGTTGGGCGGGTGGAAGTTTTAT